>JBPEXU010000015.1:0-1630 GCA_052031225.1 Marinobacter sp.
TTTTCGTTGGCCATCTTGCTGAAACGGTAACAGCAACCTCGCTCTGTTCAGGAAGGGGTCCGGCTATCCCATCCTGTATGATCATCCATGCCGGATCAGTCATATTCGGTTACCCACCCTGTCTGACGTCAGCGCCTACCGGATAGAATTCGGGGTTTGAGCAACGGAGGATTTCTGGTTCATCGAAGCCAATATGGAGCGAAGATGAACAAGAAATCCGGAACATCGAAGGAAGCCGCTGACAAGTTGGTCAGGGGCATCAAGCGCAAGACGCGCAAACATTACTCTGCCGAGGAGAAGATCAGGATTGTCCTGGCGGGCCTGCGTGGCGAGGAGAGCATTTCTGCCCTTTGTCGTCGCGAGGGGATTGCCGAGAGCCTGTATTACTCCTGGTCGAAGGAGTTCCTGGAAGCCGGGAAGGCTCGGCTTTCTGGGGATACGACCAGACAGGCGACCGCACCCGAAGTGAAAGAGCTGCGTTCGGAATCTGCCGCCCTGAAAGAGGTCGTTGCCGAACTGACGCTTGAGAACCGCCTGCTCAAAAAAAGCATGCTCGGGGATGGGGGCGACGACGCATGAGATACCCTGCCTCAGAGAAGCTTGAGATCATCCGCACGGTTGAAGCCTCGCACCTGCCTGTCAAGCAGACGCTGGCGATGATCGGCATTCCCAGCAGCACCTATTACGATTGGTATGCGCGGTGGGTCGAAGGTGGCGTTGATGCCCTGAACGATCGCTCACCGCGTCCGAGGTCGGTTTGGAACCGCATCCCGGACGATGTCCGGGATGCCTTCGTCCAGTTCGCGCTGGACCACGAGGACCTGACGCCGCGCGAACTGGCGGTCAAATACACCGACGAGAAGCGGTATTTTGTCTCCGAGTCTTCGGCTTACCGCATCCTCAAGGCCGAAGACCTGATCACGGCCCCGGCGCATGTGGTGATCAAGGCAGCCGACGAGTTCCGGGACAAAACCAGCCGCCCGAACGAGCTCTGGCAGACCGACTTTACCTATCTCAAGGTCATCGGCTGGGGCTGGTTCTACCTGTCCACGATCCTCGACGACTATAGCCGCTACATCATCGCCTGGAAGCTTTGCACGACGATGAAGGCCGCAGATGTGACCGACACGCTGGAACTGGCGTTGGACGCCTCCGGCTGCAACCGCGCGACCGTCGTCCACAAGCCGAGGCTGCTCAGTGACAATGGTTCGTCCTACGTGGCGGCCGATCTGGCCGATTATCTCGACGACAAGGGCATGGATCATGTCCGCGGTGCGCCGCACCATCCCCAGACCCAGGGTAAGATCGAGCGCTGGCATCAGACGATGAAGAACCGTGTCCTGCTGGAAAACTATTACCTGCCCGGCGACCTAGAACGCCAGATCGGCGCCTTCGTCGATCACTACAACAACCGCCGCTACCACGAGAGCCTGGGCAATCTAACGCCTGCTGACGTCTATCACGGCCGAGGCGCAAAGATCCTGAAGATGAGAGAGGAGATCAAAAAACAGACAATCCAGAAACGCCGCTTGCAGCACCAATCCGCTGCCGCATAAACTCAAACAGAAACCGAACCAGAGCCTCCGTTACGAAATAGCCTCAGCGTTCCGAAAAACTCTGACGACGGACA
>JBPEXU010000150.1:0-4667 GCA_052031225.1 Marinobacter sp.
TTTGATGGCCATGAAGACTCGACTTCCCAGGTTGATAAACGACACAGCCCCGAGGCCGGATGGCGCTCGGGGCTGGTTATTGTAGCGGTTTTGGTGGGAGCTTAAATCCGCTTGCTGCGAACCAGCTCCTGCACCAGCGTGTTGACTGCGGCCGGGATCTCCTGATCCGAGTCCGCCGATGCGCAGGCCGTGGCCACATCGGTGCCCAGATTGACCACAATGGCGACCAGGCCGTGCGCGGCCAGGAGCTGGGCGGTACGGCGGCGCTCATCGGCATCGCCGGCGGTTTCTTCGGTCAGTACCACGGCGGTCTTGCCCTGGTCAAACAGCGCCCGTTCCACCGCCACCGCCAGCGAAGGCGCCTGTTTGCCGTTGCAGGCGATGATCGCCGGTTTCTGGGCCAGGCGACGCTCGCGCTCTTCTGCGGTGACCGGGTCCAGTGACTCGGTGCCGTCGGCCAGGCCGGTGATCATGCCGGCACCCACGGTCACGTTGGTCAGTCGGTCGATCACGATGAAGCTGCCGGTGGCATGGTTGCGCGGATACGGGTCAAAGGCCACGGGCTGATTCAGGGTCAGCTCGCACAGGCCGATCTCGTTGAGCTTGAGCTGGCTCGGATTGGCCTGCTGCTCCAGGGTGTTGACGTCGGTCTGGTAATGGATTTTCTTGACCGTTCCGGAGGTGTAGGTCGGGCCGAGCTTGACGTCGTAGAGCCGACCGGTTTCCAGCGGTGCGTCGGTCATCCAGACGATGTTGGCCTCGAAGCGGTTAGCCACTTCCGGTTCGTCGCCGACCTTGACCAGCATGTCGCCCCGACTGATATCAATCTCGTCTTCCAGGGTAAGGGTCACCGCCTGATCGATGTAAGCCTGGTCCAGCTTGCCATCGAAGGTGACAATGTCCTTGACCTTGCTGGTGCGCCGGGAGGGCAGGGCCATCACCTCGTCGCCTGGCCGGATCACTCCGGAAGCGATGGTGCCGCAAAAGCCACGGAAGTCGAGGTTGGGGCGATTGACGTACTGCACCGGGAAGCGGAAATGCTCCAGATTTTTGTCCCGAGACACTTCAACCGTTTCCAGGATTTCCATCAGCGGCTGGCCGGAGAACCAGGGCGTGTTGTCACTGCGGTTGACGACGTTGTCGCCTTCCAACGCCGAAATCGGCACAAAGCGGATGTCCTTCAGGCCCAGTTTCGCGGCGAACGCCAGGTACTCGTCCTTGATCTCGTTGAACCGTTGTTCACTGAAATCCACCAGATCCATCTTGTTGACCGCTACCACAATGTGGCGAATGCCCAGCAACGAGGCAATGTAGGAGTGGCGTCGGGTCTGGGTGAGGACACCGTGGCGGGCATCGATCATCAGGATCGCCAGCTGCGCGGTGGAGGCACCGGTGGCCATGTTGCGGGTGTACTGCTCATGGCCTGGGGTGTCGGCAATGATAAACTTGCGCTTATCAGTGGAGAAGTAGCGATAGGCGACATCAATGGTGATGCCCTGTTCACGCTCGGCCTGCAGGCCGTCCACCAGCAACGCCAGATCCAGCTTCTCGCCGGTGGTGCCCATCTTGGCGCTGTCGCTCTTCAGGCTGGCCATATGATCTTCGTAGATCATCTTGGTGTCGTGCAGCAGGCGGCCAATCAGGGTGCTCTTGCCGTCGTCGACGCTGCCACAGGTCAACAGCCGCAGCAGCTCTTTGTTTTCGTGCTGTTTCAGGTACGCCAGAATATCGTCGGCGATCAGTTCAGACTGGTGTGACATCTCAGAAGTACCCTTCCCGCTTTTTCTGTTCCATGGATCCGGCAGAGTCATGGTCGATGACTCGGCCCTGGCGCTCGGAGCTCTTGGCCAGGAGCATTTCCTGGATGATTTCCGGCAGGGTGGTGGCCTCGGACTCGATCGCGCCCGTCAGCGGGTAGCAGCCGAGCGTGCGGAACCGCACCGATTTCATCATGGGCTTCTCGCCCTCGCGCAGAGGCATGCGGTCATCGTCCACCATGATCAGGGTGCCGTCGCGCTCAACCACAGGGCGTTTGGCAGCAAAGTACAGCGGCACGATGTCGATGTTTTCGAGGTAGATGTACTGCCAGATGTCCAGCTCGGTCCAGTTGGACAGCGGGAACACACGGATGCTTTCACCCTTGTTGATCTTGCCGTTGTAGATGTTCCACAGCTCGGGCCGCTGGTTTTTCGGGTCCCAGCGGTGGTGCTCGTCCCGGAACGAGTAAACACGCTCCTTGGCCCGGGACTTTTCTTCGTCCCGGCGGGCGCCACCGAACGCGGCGTCAAACTTGTACTTGTTCAGGGCCTGCTTGAGGGCCTGAGTTTTCATGATATCGGTGTGCTTGGCGCTGCCGTGGGTGAACGGCCCGACCCCTTGTTTCACGCCTTCCTCATTGATGTGCACGATCAGATCCAGACCCCACTCCTTGGCCTTGGTGTCCCGGAACTTGATCATGTCCTTGAACTTCCAGGTGGTGTCCACGTGCAGCAGCGGGAACGGGGGCTTGCCCGGGTAAAAGGCTTTGCGGGCAAGGTGCAGCATCACGGCTGAATCCTTGCCGATGGAGTAAAGCATCACCGGGTTGTCGAACTCGGCGGCGACTTCGCGGATGATGTGAATGCTCTCCGCTTCCAGTTGCTTGAGGTGCGTCAGGTTGTATGTCGTCATGGTGGTTCTTTGCCGCGTGCGGCCTCATTGGCTGTGCGAATGGATTTCGCCACTATATCAGAGCCGGCAAGGGTATAAGAAGGTGATTATCTAGAGTTTCGCGCTATAAAAATATAGCGTCCGGATGGCGAGAAGCTACCAGAGCGGCGGCGAGAGGTCAGTTCAGGGAGCGGGCTTTGGTCAGCAGTTGCGAAACGTAGCGGTCGACGTAATCGAACCCATTGCCTTCGAATTCGCAGAACTGGATCCCCAGCTGAAATTCGTCCCGGGCGATTCGCCGCATGTGCACAATGTTGCCGTCGGCCACAACCGCCACCGGCTGAGTCGGCAGTACCGGCACCGAAAAGCGGGTTTTGACCGAAATCCATTGTCCGGGGGCCGGCGGTCGCTGGTCCGGGATCAGCCGTTTGACGGTGTCCTGATCGCAGGAAATCATCACGCCGGTGCGGGACAGGTTGGCGACCGAGCAGGTCAGGCGCTCACCCGTACCGGTCTCGATCGTGATGTCGGTCGAAACCTCGACGCGCTGCTGGTTGCGCAGATTCGGTTTGGCGGCCATGGATTTCATTCTTACCTTTCGGGCGTCACTGGTGTCAAAAGAAGCGGCCTTTCCCATAAATTCCATCCAGAAAAACACCTAAACTGCTGAAAGTGTAGTTGTTTAAAATGTGAACAGCAAGGAGCCTGTCGCTCATTGTGGCAGATTTTCAGTTTCATTCTGAACATGGCGTCACAAATTTTTACCGCCGCCGGCGGTTTTCACGGATACCGCAATGCTGCGGGGGAACCCTGCACTGGGTTAAAATACCGGCCTTTCATTCATTCACCCCACAGCAGGAACGCGCAGGCGTTCCGGGAACCCCGATACGCCCTATGACCGACAAGACTCAAAGCCCCTCGAACGGAGGCAAAGTAGGTTTCATCAGCCTGGGCTGCCCCAAGGCCCTGGTGGATTCCGAGCGCATTCTCACCCAGTTGCGACTGGACGGCTACGAAGTGGTGCCGAGTTATGACGATGCCGATGTGGTGGTCGTCAACACCTGTGGTTTCATCGATGCGGCCAAGCAGGAATCGCTCGATGCCATCGGCGAAGCCATCAGTGAAAACGGCAAAGTGATTGTCACCGGCTGTATGGGGGTGGAAGCCGATAAAATCCGGGAAACCCATCCCGGTGTGCTGGCGGTATCGGGTCCCCATGCCTACGAAGAAGTGGTGGGGGCGGTCCATCAGTACGTGCCACCGAAAAAAGAGCACGATCCGTTTGTCGATCTGGTGCCGCCGCAGGGCGTCAAGCTGACGCCACGGCACTTTGCCTATCTGAAAATCTCCGAAGGCTGCAACCATCGTTGCACCTTCTGCATCATCCCGTCCATGCGCGGCGATCTGGTCAGCCGGCCGATCGGCGAGGTGATGGATGAGGCCCAGCGGCTGGTCGACGCCGGGGTTAAGGAGCTGCTGGTGATTTCCCAGGATACCTCCGCCTACGGCGTCGACATCAAGTACCGCACCGGGTTCTGGCAGGGGCGACCGCTCAAGACCCGAATGCAGGCGCTGTGCGAAGCGCTCGGCGAACTCGGGGTTTGGGTCCGGCTGCACTATGTCTATCCGTACCCGCATGTGGATGACGTCATTCCGCTGATGGCGGAAGGCAAGATCCTGCCGTATCTGGATATTCCGTTCCAACACGCCAGTCCGAACATTCTCAAGGCGATGAAACGGCCGGCCCACGACAGCAAGACCCTCGAGCGCATCCGGAAGTGGCGGGAAATCTGTCCGGAGCTGACGATACGATCCACCTTCATAGTCGGCTTTCCGGGGGAAACGGAAGAAGACTTCCAGTACCTGCTGGACTGGCTCGAAGAGGCCCAGCTGGACCGGGTGGGCGCGTTCAAGTACAGCCCGGTGGACGGTGCCAAGGCGAACGAACTGGACGGCGCTGTGCCGGAGTCGGTGAAAGAGGAGCGACTGGCGCGCTTCATGCAAAAACAGGCTGAGAT
>JBPEXU010000151.1:0-13154 GCA_052031225.1 Marinobacter sp.
TCGGAACTGGGGGTGCGCCCAGGCGACACGCTGGAGGTCGAAATACTGGAGGGCAAACGGCGGGTACTGAGTTTGCCCGTTGCCGGAACTACTAGCGAATTTCTGGGTGTGGGTGCCTACATGAAGCTGGAAGCGCTCAATCGTGCGTTGGGAGAAGGTCCGCTGGTCAACCAGGTGCTGATGAACCTGGAGCCGGACATGGCCGAGGCCGTCTACGAGGACCTGCGGGAGACGCCGGGCGTTCTCGGTATTGCCATCCGTCGGGCCATGCTCGACGGTTTCTACGACACGCTGGCCAGAACCTTTCTGACCTTCACCCTGTTCAACAGCGTGCTCGGCGGCGTCATCGCATTCGGTGTTGTGTACAACACGGTGCGGATTTCGCTTGCCGAGAAGGGCCGGGAACTCGCCAGTCTGAGGGTTCTGGGCTACACCCATGCCGAAATCGCCCACATTCTGCTGGGTGAAATCGCGGTTGTCCTGCTGCTGGGGATCCCGGTCGGCTGGTTGCTGGGGCATGGGCTGGCCGGGGGCATTGTCTCGCTGATGCAAACCGAACTGTATCGGGTGCCGCTGATTATTAACGGTCAGACGCTGGCGTTGTCGGGCCTGGTGGTGGTGGGCTCGGCGTTGCTGTCCGGCGCGATGGCCTGGCGGCGGCTGCGGAACCTGGATCTGGTCGCGGTACTGAAAACTCGGGAATAGGCGGCAGGCCCGACGCGGGGCCATAACGGGAGGCGGAGTAAGTGAAGGGCAGGATGCGGATATCAGGCAAATGGGTTTTCTGGGGCTTGTGTGCGGTGCTTGCAGCCGGTGTTGTGTTTCTGTCGCTACGCCCGGAGCCGGTATGGGTGGATCTGGCGACCGCAGAGCGCGGTGCCATGGAGGTGACGATTACCGAGGAGGGCAGGACCCGGGTCAAGGACCGGTATCTGGTCTCCGCGCCGGTATCCGGTTACCTCCATCGTGTCGTGCTGGAAGTCGGCGATGCCGTCATTCCTGGCGAGCTGCTGACCGAAGTCGATCCCATGCCCTCGGCCATTTTAGACGCGCGAGCGCGTGCCGAGGCGGAAGCGAAAGTGGCGTCCGCCCGTTCGGCACTCAACTCGGCCCGCCAGAAAGTGGCTGCCGCCCGGGCCGACGCCCGATTTGCCCAACAGGAACTGGACCGTCTGCAATCGCTCCGGCAACGGAGCGAGGGCCGGTTCGTTTCCGACGAGAAGCTGGAGCAGGCGCGCGCCACTGCGGATCGGGCGCAAGCCTTTCTGCGTTCGGCTCGATTCGATGAGGAGGTGATGGCACATGAGCTCGCGGCGGCCCGCACCCGTCTTGAAGTGTCTGCCGCCCGGGGCAACGGTCAGGGCAAGATCGAGCGGGTGGCGGTTCGCTCGCCGGTCAATGGCGCGGTGTTGTCGGTGGTGCGCGAAAGCGAGGGTGTGATTCAGGCCGGCGAACCGATTATTGAGGTTGGTGATCCCGGGGCGTTGGAAGTGGTCGTCGAGGTGCTGAGCTTTGATGCGGTCAGGCTGTCGAAAGGCCTGCCCGTGCGCTTTACGGGCTGGGGCGGGTCAACCCTTGAGGGCGTGGTTCGACGGATCGAGCCGGTCGGTTTTGAAGATGTCTCTGCACTGGGTGTCGAGGAACAGCGCGTTCAGGTCATCGCCGATATCACCAGCCCCCGCAAAGACTGGCAGGCGCTGGGCGATGGCTACCGGGTCGATGCCACTTTCGTACTGTGGGCGTCCGATCAGGTGCTGCGGGTGCCGGCATCATCGGTCTTTCGGACGCAGGGCCAGCATCAGGTGTTCCGGGTCGTCGGTGACCGTGTCCACCGACAAACGGTGCAGGTCGGCCAGAGCAACGGTCTGGAAACCGTTATCCTGAGCGGGCTCGAGGTGGGGGATCGGGTGGTTCGGCACCCCGACCGGCATCTTGACGACGGCCAGCGCATACGGGAGCGTTAGTCGGGAAATCCAGGTAGAATGCGCCGCAGACGACTGAATAATAAGACAAAGGAGTGGGGCATGGAAAAGCGCAAACTAGCGGTGATGGCCTGGCTGGTGGTGTTTCTCTCGGTGCTGGTCTGGTCCGGGATCGACCCGAAAGACCGGATCACCTGGGTTCTGGAAGTGCTGCCCGCGGTGATCGGCTTGGGCCTGGTGGTCTGGTGTTACGTGCGCTTTCCTTTGACCCCGATGGTGTACTTTCTGATTCTGGTGCACGCGGTGATCCTGATGGTCGGCGGCCACTACACCTACGCCGAAGTGCCGGCTTTCGACACCCTGTCCGACTGGTTTGGCTGGCAGCGCAACAACTACGACAAGCTCGGGCACTTTGCCCAGGGGTTTGTGCCGGCGATGATTGCCCGGGAAGTGGTGATTCGTCTGGGCGTATTTGCCCGCTCAGGCTGGCCGTCGTTCTTCATCGTCTGCTTCTGCCTGGCCGTCAGCGCCTTCTATGAGCTTATCGAGTGGTGGGTGGCGCTGCTCAGTGAACAGGCGGCCGATGCTTTCCTGGGGACTCAGGGTTACGTCTGGGACACTCAGTCGGACATGGCCTGGGCGCTCACCGGTGCCATTTTGGCCCTGGTCCTGCTGGGCCGCTGGCACGACCGGCAGTTGGCCGCCCTGACCAACGGCTGATCTCTCCGTGAATGGGGGAGACGTGCCGGGGCATGAACCAGTTCTCACTCCCTCTCCGCCAGGCCCCTTCTGCAGCGACAGATTTGAGGCACAGTTATCTTTAAGGGTATCGCTATTTCGGTATCTTACCGTAACAACATGTAACCGCGACGATTGTTGCGGCCAATAACAACAGGAATGTCGTCAAACATGCTGCTGGTGCTCGCCGGATCCGTCCTAACATTCGCCATGGTGCAGGAAGCAACCGTCGTCGAACCGTTCGACCGGGGCGAGATTGTGATTGAGCAGGATGTGGATGCCAGCCCGGTCAAATTGCGTTCCGACGTTCGGGTTGAACCTCTGGTGGAACAGAAATACCGGAACATCGTCCGGCAGGCGTACGACTATAGCTGCGGCAGTGCGGCACTGACCACGGTGCTCAATTACTATCTCGGCCGTTCGTTGTCGGAACGCCAGGTCATGGAAGGACTACTGCATTACGGCGAGAGTGAGCGGATTGTCGAGCGGCGCGCGTTTTCGATGCTCGACATGAAGCGACTGGTGACCGCGCTGGGCTACCCCTCGGGTGGTTTCCGGGCCTCCATCGACGACCTCAAGGATCTGGATCACCCGGCGATCGTGCCGATCACGCACGCCGGTTTCAAACACTTCGTGGTGCTCCGCACCATCCGCGACGGCCGGGTATTTCTGGCCGACCCATCCGTGGGCAACATTTCGTTTACGCTCGATCAGTTTGAAGAAAAATGGGACGACAACGTCCTGTTCATCGTGTTCCCAGGCAGCGACAAACCGTTGGATAACCTGGAGCTGAAAGAAGAGGACCTCCGTTTTGTGGACGACCAGACTTTGACCCTGCTCGCACTGGAAGAGATTCCGGACTTCCACGAAGCCACAGAGCGACGCATCGAGAATCTTCTTGAGCGGCTGAAGAACAATCCCGACGGCAGTGTTGAAAACACCCGAAAACAATTGCACTACCGTCGCAACTAATTTTCCGGGCGCGATGTCCGGCACAGGATCATTACAAATAAAATAAGGGAGTCAGGATGAATCGTTGGTTTGTGCGAGGTTTTATCCTTGTTTCCGCAGCCGGTCTGCTTCCGGGCATGGCGCAGGCGCAGGACGGCAGCGTGGATCAGGCGCGGGAAGCGCTGGCAAAACAGGAGGGCGACGAAGACGCCTCCAAGCAGCTGGAGGAAGTGTTTCAGGCGGCGGAAAAGAACTACTCGCTGCAGAAAAAGGGCACCCACGCCCTGAACTATTCCTTCGACTATTCGTACACCGCCGACCAGCGGCTGGATCTGGCCATTACCAATGGCTCGGTCCGCAACCTGGATGTGGTTCCCTCCGCCACCCACAACTTCACCAACGCGTTCTCTTACGACTACGGTCTGCTCGATAACCTGACCGTTGGCACCCGGATTCCCCTCGTGGTGAAGTACGACACCGAGGACGAGCTGAACGTTTACGACTTCGGCGACATTTCGTTCACCGCCCGCTGGCAACCGTTTGCCTACGTACCGGGCCGGATGTCGACCACGCTGTTTGGTACCTTCACCAGCAAGACCGGCGTTAGCCCCTACGAAATCGACATCAACGAGCAGCTGTCCACCGGTAGCGGCTACTACTCCCTGGGCGGTGGCCTGAGTATGTCCAAGGTGCTTGATCCGGTGGTGGTCTTCGGCTCGGTGAGCGCCACCTACAACCTGCCCGCCGAGGATCTGGAGCAGGTTCGCGGCGCCCGCCTGCTGGTGGAAGTGGAACCCGGATTCAGTCTGTCTGGCTCTGCCGGTTTTGCCTACTCACTGTCGTACGATATTTCCCTCAGCATTTCCGCCCAGCTCAGCTACAGCGACGAAACCATACTGACCTTCTCCGACGACACCCAGGCGGTGGCGCAGGATCAGATGAGCGGCTTCCTGAGCATGTCGCTGGGTACCCGAGTGAGCGATACCACCATCGTCAACACCAGTCTGGGGATTGGTCTGACGGAGGATGCACCGGACTTCTCCCTGGGTGTATCCCTGCCCATTAACTTCTCCGGCCTCAAAGAGTAACTGCGGCTGTCGACGATTTACGGGAAGGGAAGGACTTCATGGGAAATATCAGCCACAAGCGGCAGATTCTCGCGGCCCTGGCGGCCACGACACTATCGTGTGGTGCCCAGGCCCAGCTTGCGCAGAACCTGACGATACATCCGAAGGCCCTGGCGTTGGGCAACGCGGTCACCGCCGATCCGCCCGGTATCATGGCGATCCACTACAATCCGGCGGGCCTGACCAAACTCGATGGCCGCCAGCTCGAAGTCAACCTGATGAGCGTCTATCTGGACATTGACGCCGATTTCATCGCCCCCGAGGGCTATGAAATTTTTGGAATCGACGGTCTGGAGATTGATCCCGCGACCGGCAAGCAACGTGATCCGGTGGCCAACACCCACAGTCACACCAACAACGTCGCGCTCTATGTCCCCGGCTTTGGCATTCTTCGGGCGCCGCCGGGGCCGGCCGTAGCCCCCTCTGCCGGTATTTCGATCAACAGCCCGGGCTCCAAGCTGACCTTCGGCAACGCGTTTTATCTGCCGTTGGCTGCGGGTTTCTATCGCGACAAGGACGATCCCGCCCGTTACCAGCCGCAGGCCACCGCGCTGCAACGGACCACCTATTTGTCGCCAACCATCGGTTACAAGATTAACGATGAGTGGTCGGTTGGTGCCGGTATTCACCTGTCCCACATGGGCATCGCCGCCGATCAGTACATGCGCGCTCCGAATATGCTGCTGGGTGTGGCCGAGGTGCTTCAGGACGCTTTTAACTGTGAGAGTGGCGACGAACCGCTGCAGCCGTGGCTGGCGCTTTGCGGCGGTAATGTCGGACCTTGGGATGATATTGGCGCGCTCAGCATTAACGTTCAGGAAACCATATCGCCAACCTACGCCGTGGGCGTGATGTGGGAGCCGACGGACTGGTTCAGCTGGGGCGCCAGTTACACGTCCGAAGCAGACATGAACATGAAGGGCACGTTCGAGATCCAGTACACCGACGACTGGTCCGGGTTCTGGCAGAGCGTCAACGGTTCGGTTCTGGGCGCGATCACGTCCGCCATTCTGAGCCTGCCCTCAGGGGCCCCGAGGGAAGCGGGCAACGTCAGCATGGATCTGGTCTATCCGCAGCATTTTCAGACCGGGATCAGTGTCGACGTGCATCCGAAACTGACTCTGAACGCGGACATCGGTTGGACCGATTACGCCCAGTGGGACGCCTTCGTGTTCCGCTTCGACCGCAATCTGGAATTCCTGAACGCCGCGCGCATCCTGTCTCCGGACAACGCGACCCCAAATACCCTGCGTTTGCCGTTGAACTTTAAGAGCCAATGGAACTGGGCTTTCGGTGTCGAGTTTCACGCCTCGTCCCGCCTCGATTTGCGGGCCGGCGTCGAAATCCGGGATTCGGTCATCCCGGACGATCAGCGTCAGGTCATGGCGCCCTTTGGCGGCGCCAATCTCTACAGTATCGGCATGGGCTACAAATGGGACAAAGATACCGAGATCGACATGAATCTCAGCTACCTGCAATCCATCGAAACCATTCCGGCCGATACCAGTTGCAACGTGAACTGCGATAACATCACCAATATCATCTACAACCCATACGCCGGCCTGGACGTCAAAACTTCCCTGCGTGTGGTTATGGCGGGCCTGAGCTTCCGTACCAAGTTCTGAGCCCGGTGGTCCCGGATACTGGTGGTGACAACCGTGAAACTGAACCGAGCAGGACCTAGTCTGGCGTTGGCAGCGGCGCTCGTGGCACTGAATGGCTGCCAGGTGGGCGGTTCCACGGTGGGGGAGCGTGACGGCTACTTCACCTGGGTGGATGAGCAGGGCCGAGTTCAGTACTCGCCGATCCCGGACGCCCAGGACAGCCCGGACACCGTAGCGGAGGCTTCGGCTGCGGCAGGCGACGGGGACACCACAGCCGCACCAGCGCCGGCCCCGGCCCCGGAACCTGAGACCGAATACACCCTCGAAAATTACCCCGATGGCAATCAGCTCGCCGAAGAGGGTTTCATCCGGCCCGGTGACCGGCAACCGTATTTCACCTGGAAAGACGCCGAAGGTAATGTCCGGGTGAGCTATTACCGACCGGACACCCGGACTGAGCTGCAAAAGGGCCGACTACCCCCGCCGGTCGAAATCACGCCCGCGAACATCTACCAGCCGGGACAGCCGGCGGACATCGATCAGCCGGTATCCGGCCACGACCCGAACGCCTTTGCGATCCTGGGCATCGAGCAGGAGGTTCCGTTTTTCCAGCGCTTTGCCGAGACCTGCTGTCAGGCGCTGAATACCGACGATTACACCGAATGGGGACTCGGCCGTGAGTTTCAGGTGGATCTGACCGAGGATTCCCCCCGCCATTCGTTCGTTACCGGCGACAGCCCCTACGCGCTCGTCGCCTTGCCCCCGGCCGACAAGCACCCGGATTTTCTTCTCCATCTTCGTTCCTACGGCAGTAAGAGCCTGTTTGTTCCGTCTTTGGCCTTTCTTGACGAGCGCTTGCGCCCACTGCGGGTGGTGACCGATCTTGCCTACGCCTTCACCCCCGAAAGCTGGCATACCCGGGCATTTCTGGAAGCCTGGGTGCCGGCCTTTCCTGACAGGGGAGAACGTTGGTTGCTGATTTTTACCGATGCGGAAGATCTGGCGGGCCAGACGGTCACCGAGACCCGGCACGGCCCGAAAGCCTTGTCCCATTCCACCGAGGGTGAATTGGGGCTGGAGCTGGTGGCTGACGACTGATTCGCGCTCAGTCTTCTGGCCGGCTCAGGTCGAGCCATTGCTGGGATAGCCAGTAGAACCGGCCCTCACCGGCAGGGTGGGTGCAGTTGTAGCGGAATCGCCGGCTTTCGAACGACTCCGGGGCGCGCACCACCACCTCGTTGTCCTGATTGATTTTGATGTCGATGCGCCCCTGACCGGAGGCAAAGCAGGACAAGCGGTTGCCCGACAGGCGCTCGGGTAGCCGGAACGTCAGTGTCGGTGGGTTGTTGCGAATCACGCCGTCCGGCAGTGCCGAGGCGTCCACCGGGAACGCTTTGCTCAACAGTTTGTCCTTGAGTGTGGCCAGCTGACCGTAGGTGTTTGCCATCGGGAACCGGGGCAACCGGGTGGCGGCCGACTGTGGGCCGATGGGGCCGGATTGCTGGCCGTAGCCAAACCAGCCTCGCTCCGCAATTTTTTGTTCCAACGCGTGATCAAACTCGCCGTAGGGGTAGGCAAACAACGGCGCGTCGGTTCCCAGCTTCTGTTTGAGCTGGTCTTGAGCATCATCAAGGCTGCGCTCCACCCGTTGCTGCCAGGCATCTTCCGACTCGTCCGGGCGTTTGGCCAAGTGAGCGTGGTCGGCGCTGTGATTGGCCAGCGTTACGAGCTCGTCTTGCGCCAGTTCGGCAAGCTGCTCCCAAGTCATAAAGCCCGGGCGGCCCACGGACTCGGTGTTTACAAACACGGTGTAGGGATACCGGCGTTCCGCCAGCCTTGGCGCCGCCTCGGTATACACCGACTCGTAAGCGTCATCGAAGGTCAGTGCCACATCCCGGTCGCCGGCGTTTCCGGCCAGGGCGGCTTCGGTGCCCGGCTGCAGCGGCACCACCCGCATTCCGAGTGTTTCAATCATGTCGAGCTGGCTTTCGAACAGCGATACCGAAGTGCTGGTCGAGGGCGGTGTGGCGTCGTTGACGTGGTGATACTGCAACACCACGAGGTCGGCTCTGGCGGCCTGGCAAGCGGCGAGTGCGATCAGCAACACGGGTAAAAAGCGTTTTACGAGAGTCATGGCTTGGTTTCCAGTCGGGTTCGTCATAACGCAAGGGTCAGAGCGTGTGTTGAAAATGGGCTTTCAGTATCGAGAATGCGTGATTCAGGTTCTGGACGGCTTCGGTATCGCCGCCCCGATCCGGATGGGCCTGCATGACCGCGCGTCGAAACTGCCGCTTGACCTCTGGAAAGGTTTCCGGGAGCTCCGAAAATCCGAGTTCGTTGGCGGCCGCCAGAACCTCCGCCTGAGGCGGCGGCTGGCGGTAGCGACCGGCCCAGAAGTCATCCATCATCTTCCGGATCGCGTCCTCGGGCAATCGGTACTGGGACAGATCCAGGTAAAACGCCCGAAGCGGGTCGGCCTGATCTGGAAGGTCGGTTCCGGCCACGGTCGGGTTGTCCCGGAGGCGGATCCGCAACGGTGAGATATCCAGTCGCTCCCCGTCCCGTGCCAGCTGGTCCCGGAGTCGGTACAACACGTGAAACAGCAGAAAGTGAACCGGGAACAGGTGTTCGGGCTCGTGGAACCGGACGTCGCCAATCAGCTCCCAGGGCGGGCGTTGCAAGGCTTTGATCAATGCGAGTTCGTCCACGCCTTCGGGGGCTTTGCGCAGTTCCAGCTCAACAGCCACCAGCAGATGCTGAATCTGCTGTTCAAGCCTGAAGTCCGGCCCGTTGTCGGCGGATGGGGTCGTCATCATGGCTTCATGGTAGGCGAGGCGGCGCCGTCATGGAAGAGCTGGCAGGTCCCGCAGCCCGCCAAGAAACAGCTGGGTCGAAAAGTTGGCGGCCCGTTTGGCTTCCTGCTCGGCGGTGTCCGGTTCGGCATGGGCTCGGCGCGCGACCGCGAGGCTCATTTCATAGGCGACGCCAAAAAACGCCGCGCACAGGTATTCGTGGTCGACCCGTGGCAGCAGCCCCCGATCCATTGCTTCGCGCACGTCCTCGGACAGCGACAGCATGGCCAGGCCGAGGATATCGGAGCCGAACAGCTCCTTCAGGGCCCGGTCGTTCTGATGGGCCAGCTCGTAGACCAACGGATCCCGGGCGGTGGATTTGTACAGCGCCAGATAAGCCGAGTGAATGAACTCTTCGGCGGTTTCCGCTGAGCGCCGGGAGCGCGTCAGACTGTCGTTCAGCCGGGTTAGAAAGTCCGTCAGCAAGGCCGCAAAAATGTCCTGCTTGCTGGAAAAATAATTGTAGAAGGTGCCGGCGGCCAACCCGGTGCGGCGCACGATGTCGCGGATCGTGGAGTTGTCGTAGCCGCGCTCCCGGAAACATTCCCGGGCCGCGGTCAGAATCGCGTTGCGGTTGCGTATCCGGTTACGTTCGCGTTTGCCGGAGGGCTCGGCATTAACCTGTAACATATCCATGTCGGTATCCTGTCCCTGTCACCAAGTGATGCGTATAATTCCCCGCTCACTGACCTTATGAACGTGGTTGTTATGTCCGAAGCATTGATCGCCTCTCCCGAACCGTCACCGGCTTCCGAGCGTGAACGCCGTCAGAAGCTGGAACTCAACAAGTTGCAGAAACGTCTGCGCCGTGAAGTGGGGCAGGCGATTGCCGATTTCTCAATGATCGAAGCCGGCGATAAAGTGATGTGCTGTCTTTCCGGCGGCAAGGACTCCTATGCCATGCTCGACATTCTGCTGAACCTGCAGAAGAGTGCGCCGGTTTCGTTCGAGCTGATCGCCGTCAACCTGGATCAGAAGCAGCCCGGCTTTCCTGAGGATGTGCTTCCCAGTTATCTCAGCAGCCTGGGAATCGAATACCACATCATTGAGAAGGACACGTACAGTATTGTTAAGGAAAAAGTTCCGGAAGGGAAGACTACCTGTGGTCTTTGTTCCCGTCTACGTCGCGGAATTCTCTACAATTTTGCGGAAGAGCACGGCGTGACCAAAATTGCGCTGGGGCATCACCGGGACGATTTGTTGGAAACCCTGTTCCTCAACATGTTCTACGGCGGCAAACTCAAATCTATGCCGCCGGTGCTGCACAGTGATGACGGCCGCAATACGGTGATTCGTCCGCTGGCCTACGCTCGCGAGAAAGACATTGCCCGCTACGCCGAACTCCGGGGGTTCCCGATTATTCCGTGCAATCTGTGCGGCTCCCAGGAAAACCTGCAGCGGCAGGTGATCAAGGACATGTTCCGGACCTGGGACAAGCAGCATCCCGGTCGCCTGGAAACCATGTTCCGCGCCCTGTGCAACGTCGAACCGTCGCATCTGGCGGACCCGAATCTGTACGATTTTAAAGAAGGCAAGCGCCTGGGCGGTAAGCGTCAGGCGGTTCAGACGGCGGAACCGGCCGACAGCCCGGACTTTGGTCGGCTGGATGTGCTGAACCTCTGATTCAGTGGCCGGGTAACGGCAGTATCGGCAGTGTCCAGAGCCCGAACAGGATCAGCAGAGCTCCACTGACTTTGCGGACCGAGGTTCGCCGTTGCAGGCTTTTGATCCAGCCGGCGGCGTAACCT
Organism: Marinobacter sp.; assembly: GCA_052031225.1. Taxonomy (GTDB): domain Bacteria; phylum Pseudomonadota; class Gammaproteobacteria; order Pseudomonadales; family Oleiphilaceae; genus Marinobacter. The sequence continues at coordinate 10,943 of JBPEXU010000151.1, forward strand.
GTGGCCAGCATCGAGGGCAGGGTGCCCAAGCCGAAACACAGCATGGTCAGTGCCGCGCTGGTGATGGTGGGTTGCAACGCGGCCCAACCCAGCGTGCTGTAGACCAGGCCGCACGGAAGCCAGCCCCACAGCGCTCCCAGCGCCAGGGCTTGAGGTGGCGACTGCAGCGGCAGGAGCCGCCGGGTCAGTGGCGCGAGCCGCTGCCACACCGGCGCGCCGATACGCTCCACATAGCGGATGCCTTGCCACCACTGGCCCATCGACAGTCCCATGCCAATCAGCAGCAGCCCCGCCAGGGTTCTGAGCACGACCCCAAGCCCGGCCCACTGGTGCGTCGCACCGGTGCTGACAATCGCCAGCACCGTGGCAATAGCGGCATAACTGGCGATCCGGCCGCCGTTGAAGGCCAGCAGCATCAGCGTTTGTCGGAATCGGAAACCGCGGCCGACCGGTAGCGACATCGACAGCGACGCGCTAATACCGCCGCACATCCCAAGGCAATGGGTACTGCCCAGCAGGCCGATCAGGAACGCGCTGGGATAGCTCAGATAGAGTTCAGCGCTCATCCGTTCCGGGGCCCGGCCTCCGAGTCGCCGGCGTCATCCTGCTCAGGCGAGCGTCCTTCCCGATCGGTACGGGCGTCTTCCGGAATCAGGTCTTTGTCATCATCGTACAGAATACGATGGGCTGGACCTTCAACATCGTCGTACTGGCCGCTCTTGACGGCCCAGGCGAACAGCACAATCCCGAGCGCAACCAGCACCAGCATCAGCGGAACCAGAACCATTACAATCTGCACGGCAACACCTCGTTAGAACGTTGAGACTACGGTATCAGGAGCGAACGGCGCGCGCCAACCGTGTCGGTGCCAGGTGACGCGGACGCTTTGTCTGCCCCGAGGCGCAGGGCGTTCAGTACCACCACCAGCGAGCTGACGGACATACCGATCGCCGCCAGCCACGGTGCAACCAGGCCCGCGGCGGCCGCTGGCAAGGCGCACAGGTTGTAGCCCAGCGCCCAGGCCATGTTCTGGCGGATGATCCGACGGGTCTGACGGCTGGTTTCCAGAGCGTCGACCAACCGCATCAGCTGGCCATTCAGCAACACCGCGTCGGCTTTCAGCTGGGTCAGATCGGCGGCCGTGCCCATGGCCACCGATACCCCCGCACCGGCCATGGATGGCAGATCGTTCAGGCCATCACCGACCATCATCACCTGACGACCCTCGTTTCGGAGCCTTTCGAGCACCGCCAGTTTCTGCTCTGGTGAGGCCTGGCCGATGGCTTCGTCAATCCCGAGCGTGTGCGCAATGCGCTCGACGTGGCCGGAGCGGTCGCCGCTGAGCAGAAGCGTTCGGATGCCAAGGGTTTGCAAGGCCTGGACGGCTTGTGCCGCATCCTCCCTGGGTTGGTCGTCCAGTGAAAACCGGGCCAGCCAGGCCTGATCGGAGGCGAGCCAGATCTCCATACCCTGGCGATGACCACATTCGGGCGTTGGCGCGGAGGTGTGTTGGGCGACGAAATCGCGATGACCAATGGCGTAGGATTGGCCCTGCCACTGGCCGGTCAGGCCGCCGCCAAGGTGGTTCCTGACCGAGTGAACCGCGACCGACGGCAGGTTGTGGAATACCCTGGCAATCGGGTGTTCTGAATGCTTTTCCAGGCCGGCGGCGAGGTTCAGGCAGTTGCTTTTATCCAGCGGGCCAAAGGTTTCCTGGCCCACCAGTGTGAGTTCGCCACGGGTCAACGTCCCGGTTTTGTCGAACACCACCGTGTCGATGGTGTTCATGGATTCGAGTGTGTGGCCCCGGGTCGGCAGGAAGCCGCGACGGCGAAGTTTCATCGTTGCCGCTGTGATCGCGGTCGGGGTGGCCAGGGACAGGGCGCACGGGCAGGTGACCACCAGGACCGACAGCGTGATGTCAAACGCATTGTCCGCGCCGGCCAGCCACCAGCCAATCCAGACCAGGGGTGCGAGGATCAGGACGCGGGCGACAAACTTGCCGGCGATCCGGTCCGCCATGCGCGCCACCGTCGGCTTTTCCGACTGTACCCGATCCAGAATCCGGAGAATGCCCGACAGTCGAGTCTGGGCGCCGGCGCGCTCGACCTGTATGTCCAAAGCGTGCTCGCCGTTGACGCTGCCGGCATGAACCCGATCCCCTGGCTTGCGCGCCTCGGGCAGGTATTCGCCGGTCAGGGCAGCTTCGTTC
>JBPEXU010000152.1:0-11442 GCA_052031225.1 Marinobacter sp.
GAATACCGCCATGCCCCGGCTTGGCGCCCTGGGATAGTTTGAGCTCTATCATTTTGACCTGCTCAAGCGCGGCGTTTTTCCGGAACATGTCTTCACTGAATGAGCCATCGTCGTTGCGACAGCCGAAATAGCCGGAGCCGATTTCCCACACCAGGTCGCCCCCGGGTTCCCGGTGGTAACGGGAAATCGAACCCTCTCCGGTGTCGTGGTAGAAGCCGCCCATTCTGGCGCCCGTATTCAGGCTGAGAATGGCGTTGGCCGACAATGAGCCAAAACTCATGGCGGAGATGTTGAACACGCTGGCACTGTAGGGTTTTTCGCAGTTTTTTCCTATCAGTATCCGGAAGTTGGCGTCGGGCAGTTTGGTTGGGTTCAGCGAGTGGTTCATCCATTCGAAGCCTTCCTCGTACATACTCAGCTGCGATCCGAACGGGCGCTTGTCCAGGATGTCCTTGGCTCGCTGGTAAACGATGGTGCGCTGTTCCCGTGAGAACGGGCGTTCCTCGGTGTCCGACTGGATAAAATACTGGCGGATCTCGGGGCCGATGGATTCGAGCAGATAACGGAAATTGGCCATGATTGGGTAGTTGCGACTGACCGTGTGCCGTGTCTGGACGAGGTCGTAGGTGCCAATGCCGGTCAGCAGTCCGAACAGGATGGGAAAAACGTATCCGTACCCCAGCCAGAGTGTCAGCGGGAGCGATACGGTAAGCCCGGCGATGCTGAGCGCATAGGCGGTGTAGCGCAGCGGGAAAGTCTTGGTTTTTTCCATGAAGCCCTCTTGGGTTGGCCGGACGGTCGGTTGTCTGAGTATAACGGTCCGGGCGTTTGCGGACAGGCGGATTGTTCCGGCCTTTGGTAGAAACGCCGAAATGGGCGGCGCTGGCAGCGTGCTTTGATGTTTTGAGGTCAAAGCATTAAAATGATCCGCTTGTAACTATTCAACTCCGATTCTGACGGTGTATTCGAACCCAGGAGGCGCCAACGTGGGCGAAGTAGTGAGAGACGAGTATCAGACGGATTACGTCGCGGGCCAGGACAACATCAATCCGTTCGGCCTGGACCTTCATAACTGGGTGTTCCCGGTGTCCGCCATCATTGTGGTGGCGTTCGTCATTGGGACCCTGATGTTCCCGGGGCCGGCCAAGGAAATGCTGGACGGCGCCAAGTGGGACATTATCGCCAGATTTGACTGGTTTTTCCTGATCAGCGCCAACATCTTCGTGGTGGTGAGTCTGGCGCTGATCTTTATGCCGGTGGGGAAAATCCGCCTGGGCGGACAGGACGCCAAGCCGGAATTCTCGACCTTGTCGTGGTTCGCCATGCTGTTTGCTGCCGGCATGGGTATTGGTCTGATGTTCTGGGCGGTTGCGGAACCTGTCGCCTATTACACGGGCTGGTATGAAACCCCGTTCAATGTGGAGGCCAATTCCCCGGCGGCGCGCGAGCTGGCGATGGGGGCAACCATGTATCACTGGGGTCTGCACCCGTGGGCGATCTATGCGGTGGTGGCTCTGTCGCTTGCCTTCTTCGCCTTCAACAAGAACATGCCACTGACCATCCGCTCTGCGTTTTTCCCGCTGCTTCGGGATCGGGTCTGGGGCTGGCCCGGGCACATCATCGACGTGCTTGCCGTAGTGGCCACGATATTTGGTCTGGCGACCTCACTCGGATTCGGCGCCCAGCAGGCGGCATCTGGCCTCGACTATCTGTTCAATCTAGGGGCTGGCATCAACGTCCAGATGGCGATCATCGTCGGTGTCACCGCGCTCGCGCTGATCTCCGTGCTGCGTGGCCTCGACGGCGGGGTCAAGGTGCTGAGCAACATCAACATGGTAACGGCGGCGGTGCTGCTGTTTTTCATCGTGTTCGCCGGGCCGACCATGTCGATTCTCGAAACCTTGTGGGTGACGTCCTCCAGTTACGTCGCGAACGTGGTGCCTCTGAGCAACCCGTTTGGCCGTGAGGATGAAGCCTGGTTCCAGGGCTGGACGGTCTTTTACTGGGCCTGGTGGATTTCCTGGTCACCGTTCGTAGGTATGTTCATTGCGCGGGTGTCCCGGGGCCGGACCGTGCGCGAGTTCGTGACTGCGGTGCTGATCATTCCGACCGCAATCACCGCCATCTGGATGAGTGGTTTCGGGGGCACCGCTCTCGAACAAATCCAGCAGGGCGTTGGTGCGCTGGCCGAGAACGGTCTGACCGAGGTGTCGCTGGCGATGTTCCAGATGTTCGAAAATCTGCCGCTGACGGGCATCCTGTCCTTCATCGGTATCATTCTGGTGCTGGTCTTCTTCGTGACGTCGTCGGATTCCGGATCGCTGGTGATCGACAGCATCACCGCAGGCGGTAAGACCGATGCGCCGACCGCCCAGCGGGTCTTCTGGGTGGTGATGGAAGGAGCAATTGCCGCGGCTCTGATTTTCGGGGGCGGAGACGATGCCCTCGGCGCCATTCAGGCGGTGGCGATCAGCGCGGGCCTGCCGTTCACCTTAATTCTGCTGATCATGACCTGGGGGCTTCTGAAGGGGCTCGGCCACGAGCGTCGGCTGTTGCTGGCGCGGGGCGAACTCTGATCCCAGAATAGCGTTGGGAAGCCGGGGCCATGCCCCGGCTTTTTAGTGCCGTTTTAGCCCGTCTGCAGGCTGGCGAAGGTGTCCATGGCGAACCGGGCACGTTCGCTTGGGGAAAAGTGTGGTCGTTTCAGGTTCTCAATAGTCTGAAGTCGAGGCAGCAGGCCTCGGCCATTGGCCATCTGAATGGCCAGCCCCGGGCGCGCATTCAGTTCCAGGAGAAGCGGCCCTTCCTGGGCATCCACCACCAGATCAACCCCCATATAGCCAAGCCCCGTCGCTTCGTAACAACGGGCCGCCATTTCCAGCATTTCTTCCCAGGCCGCGATCTGGATATTTTCAAGCGCCAGGCCGGTATCCGGATGCAGGGTGATGGGGCGGTTGAATTGCACGGCGTTGAGGCTCTTGCCGGTGCCGATGTCCAGTCCGACACCGACCGCGCCCTGATGGAGGTTGGCTTTCCCGTCCGAGGCGGTGGTGGCGAGGCGGAGCATGGCCATCACCGGGTAGCCCTGAAAGACCACGATGCGGATATCCGGTACCCCCTGGTGGGAGTAGCGGGCCAGCGTCGGGTCGCTTTCAACCAGGCTCTCCACAATGGCGACGTCGGGGGTGCCCGCGAGCGAATACAGCCCGGCCAGAATGTTGGTCAGATGGCGTTCCAGGAGGGGGGCATCGACACGGACGCCAGAGGCTTTGATGAACTCATCGCCGTCGCGCCCGCTGATCACCGTGATGCCTTTGCCGCCGGAGCCCTTGGCCGGTTTGATGGCGAAGCCGGCCAGCCCTTCGGCCATTTCCCGGAAGTGGGAGATTTCGTGTTGGTGGCGTACCACCTGAAGCAGTCTGGGCGTGCGCACCCCATACTCGGCGACCACCAGCTTGGTTTTCAGCTTGTTGTCCACCAGCGGGTAGGACGACCGGTCGTTGTAGCGGGCAATGTAATCGACGTTGCGCCGATTCATGCTCAGCATGCCCAGCCGGTTCAGGCGGCGCGGGGAAATCCAGTCCATGTCAATCGTAGACCTTCATCGGCGTAAACCGCCGCAACTCGCTGAGCTTGTAGCCGGTGTACTGTCCCATCAGCAGAATCAGACCCAGTATCACCAAGTGCAGTTCCGGGAAGTTGAACGTCAGGTGACCGGCCAGCGGTGCGCTCATGGCAAGGTAGGCGCAGATCGCCACGAACAGGCTGCCAGAGCCCTGAATCAGCACTTCCTTGGCGCCTTCTTCCTCCCAGAGGATCGACATGCGCTCAATCGTCCAGGCGATGATGACCATCGGGAAAAAGGTCACGGTCATGCCGGTGTTGAATCCCATCTGATAGCCAATGATAGACAGGCCAGCGGTAATAAAGATCACCAGGATGATCAGGGCCGAAATCCTGGAGACCAGCAGCAGGTTCAGGCTGGACAGGTAACCGCGCATCAGCAGGCCGATGGAGACGACGGACAGAAACGCGATCAGGCCCGGAACCAGTGTGGTCTGGACAAAGGCGACCGCAATCAGCACCGGCATAAACGTACCCGACGTGCGGATACCGATCACGATCCGCATAAACGCCACGATCAGCGCGCCCAGTGGCAGCAGGAGCAGCATGCGGAACATGCTCTGTTCTTCAATGGGCAGGCTGTAAAAGCTCAGGAATTCCAATCCGTTGTCGGCCTGCATGGCGGCAAGCTGTAAGGCCGGCACCGTTTGCCTCAGCATCGAGAAACTGACCTGGGACTGGTCGCCGCCAACGACGTCCAGCAACGACTGGGCGCCCTGATTCCAGAGCAGCAGGTTTTCCGGAAGGCCCTGCTCGCCGGTTCTTGGGTCAAAGGTGAGCCACTCGGTGCCGTTATAGATCTGCAGGAACGACATCAGTTGCTGGCGCCGCCGAGCGTCCTCCAGGCGCAGTCCTTCGGCGGTTCGCGCCGGAATGCCCGCATGGTTGAGCATGTTGACCAGCAGTTCGAGGTCGTTGTCGTCGGCAATCAGCAAGGTGGTGTTGCGGGTGCGCGTATCCGGCTGGAGCAGGCGAATAAGCTCGCGGGTCAGGCTTTCCGGGGTACTGGAACGTGCCCGGGCCTGGGCCAGAATGTTCTGCACGGCGGTGGCTTCGGGCTCCTCCCAGAACACATCGATGGGCTGCGGTTGCCGTTTGGGGGGCGGAGGCGTCGCGCTCTCGTCGGCAATGAACTGGGCCTTGAAGTAGAGAGTCTGGGGCCCGAAGACATCGCGTTTGGTCCACTCGGCCCGGCGGTTACCCGCTTTCTCGATGATCGAGAAGCCGTAACCTGGCGATGCCGCCTGCTCGGAGAGAATGAAAAATCCGGGAGGTTGATCCGGAATATTCAGGCTCGCCAGTACCGGCTCGCCGTTGGCCTGAAAGTCCACCCTGGCCTCGATCATCCAGACCGGACGCTGCTCTCCGGTGAGCCAGGGAATACCCAGTTCAATGTGGCGCCAGATCGCCAGGGCGATACCGGCAACGATGAGCAGGCTGACCGCCAGATAAAAGGGGACGCGTGAACGGGTTCTCACGAATCATCTCCGTTCGCTGTACGAATTCGTTTGGGCAGCTCGGTGGCGTATTCCTTGCCGACATCAATCAGCATCACGTCGCGCAACACGTTACGACCAATCAGCACCTCGTGATCGAGGTTGTCCCGATCGGCGAGCGTAAACTCCGCGACCTGCTGATGGTCGCCGATGGCGAACTGAAGTTCGACGACCACCCGTCGCTCGGCTTCGTCTGCGCTGGCCTGGATGACTTTCACCCGGCGTGCGACCTCGCGCTCCAGCGTAACGAACCGGTCGGTGTCGGGAACCGGGACGTCGAAACGCACCCAGTTGCTGCCGTCACGCTCGAACCGGGTGATGTTCTTGGCGTGGATCGATGAGGTTTCGGCACCACTGTCGATGCGGGCGGTGTACACCAGGCCGGGGCCGGCCAGGTAGAATTTCTCCACTTCTCCGACGATGACTTTGCCTTTCAGGCGGTCGGCACGCCCTTTGTCCTGCGCCGAAGGCGGGCAGACCTGGCGCGCCGGTTTGGGTTTCGGGCAAACGGGCTTCTCGACCTGTTGGGCGATCGCCGCCAGAATGGTCTGGGTTGACGCCTGGTTTTGTTCCAGGAGTTGTTCGTGTCGAACCGCCGCGTTGCCTTCCATCGTGACCAGCGTGGCGCGCTGCGAACTGACCGACGCATTCAGAGCGTCCAGGTTGTTCTTGGGCACCATGAAATAGCGATCGGATGAACATCCGGTCAGAACCAGGCCGAGGCTGGCCATCAGGAAAATAGAAGACAGCGGTTTGGAAACCCGCAATCGATGTCGACCCATGAAATACCCTTGAACTGCCCGGCTTGCGTCACCGAAAAAAAGCGAGCCGGCTGCCCGAACCTAACGTTAGTAACTGATTGGCTGCGAAGTATACCTTAACTGACCATCCGTTGGACTATACGGTTGTTTAACCGGGGTTTGGGAGCCGAAGGTCAACGATTCAGGAACGGACGTTCCCCAAGATCGGTTTCGGCCCGGAGGTACTCCTGGATGACCGGAGAGCAATTGAGGTAAAACAGCAGAAGTTCCCGCTGAACGTCTTGATCCTGAATGCGGGCGGCAAAACTGATCAGCTCGGCCACCGAGTCGTCGTTCCGGGCGCTTGCATCCGGCAGCGAGAAGGATTGGCCATAGCGTTCCCGCAACACCTGGGTCAGGCGCTCAAGGTGAAATTCGCCGGTGTGGGTGATGTGAGGGAGGATACGGAAACCCTTCGGATAAGGGCCGCGGCTGCCTGTTACGTCCTGCGCGCCGGTGCAGTCGTCCTGCCAGAACTCCGATCCCAGTTTTCGCCACAGTTCTTTGAGCATGGTAGCTGTCCGTCGTTGTACACCGGGCCGTTGACGCGGCAGATTATCTCCGTCCGCATTTTTGAACGATCCTTCTTCCCTTTTAGTGGATATTACGTTTCACGTCCAGAGGTGGATCTGAACAATGTGTCAAATTGCCAAACAATCGAGGTCGCCAGTGGCGCCTGGCCCGGGATCGCGAAAGCCGCATCAAAAGGATCGATGGTTGCTGTAAACTGTTGGGCAGTGTCGCTTTTCGGTGACGCCAGCGGTAATTGACTGATACAGGAGCGTGTCTGTGCCCGAAGTCTTCACTCAATGGATTCTGTCAAACCCTGCCATCGCTGGGGGGGCAATGGTCGCCATTCTACTCGTATCGCTGCTGATGATCGGGGTCTGGGCCCGTGAGCGGGCTGACCGCCGGCGCCTTGCCGAGAGCTACGGGCAGTTGGAGGCGGCGGCTGAGCAACTGGAGGCACGATTGCGGGAGGCTGAGCACCAGCGGGCGCTGGAACACCAACAGGCCGAGCATCAGCGGGCGGCGTTGGAGGAGCAAAAATCGGCGACCGCGGGAGCGACGGCCCAGGCGGAAGAATGGCGGGCTCGGGCCGGTGCACTGGAGAACCGGGTCGCGGCCCTCGAATCGGAACTTGCCAGCAAACAGCAGCGCATTGACGCGCTGGAAAACGAACGGGCGGCTCTCCAGCAGACGAACCACGACCAGAGTGCGGAACTGCAGCAACTGCGGGTGACACTCCGTGAGCAGGAAGTCACGCTGGAGAAGGAACGCCGGTCCGCCGCCGAAAAACTGGATCTGCTTGAGCGCAACCGGGACGCCCTGAAGCAGGAGTTCGAGAACCTTGCCAACAAGATCTTTGACCAGAAAAACGAGCGTTTCACGCAGCAGACCCGCACCAGCCTCGACACTCTGCTCAATCCGTTCCGGGATCAGTTGCAGGATTTCCGTAAGCGTGTGGAGGATGTGTACACCACCGAAACCCGCGACCGCCAGGCCCTTCGCAGTGAAATCAAGGCGTTGCAAGATCTGAACCGCCAGATTACCGAAGAAGCCGCCAACCTGACCAAGGCGCTCAAAGGCGATAAAAAAGTGCAGGGCAATTGGGGCGAGCTGATTCTGGAGCGGGTGCTGGAGAAGTCCGGTTTGCGCAAGGGCGTTGAGTACGAGACTCAAGGCAGCTATCGGGACGGGGAAAACCAATTGTTGCGCCCGGACGTTGTCGTACACCTGCCGGACAGCCGCAACCTGATCATCGACTCGAAAGTGTCGCTGCTGGCCTACCAGCAATGGGTGACAGAAGAAGACGAAAGCAAGCGCGCCGAGGCGCTGAAACAGCACGTTGAGGCGGTACGAAACCATATCCGCTCGCTCAGCGAAAAGGACTACAGCCAGCTCAACGGCCTGCATTCTCCAGACTTTGTGCTCCTGTTCATGCCCATCGAGCCCGCTTTCGTGGCAGCATTCCAGCAGGATGAAAATCTGTTTGCCGAAGCGTTTGAGCGTAAAATCATCGTTGTGACACCCACAACGCTGCTTGCCACGCTGCGAACCATCGAGAACATCTGGCGGTATGAGCGGCAAAGCCAGAATGCCCGTCGCATTGCCGAGCGGGCGGGCGCCGTGTATGACAAACTCAGGGTATTTGTCGAGGCGATGGAGCGTCTCGGCAGTCAGTTGCATACCGCTCAGGGCACCTACGATGCGGCCATGAATACCCTGACGCGTGGCCGCGGTAACCTGATTTCACAGGCTAACCGGTTTGTTGAGCTGGGCGTGCGGGTCAAAAAGGAACTTCCAAAATCCATCGTAGACCAGGCGGAAGTCGATGCGGAACCGGCCGAGACAGCGGATGACACCGAGGACGACACCGCAGAAGCGGCAGCCATCGGAGTGGACAACCAGCAGGAGTGATCGTCATGGCAGTATCGTCTAAAACCGTTTCCCGGCTAGGCCTGGCCTTGGTGCTTGTTTCGGGCCTGTGGGCGGGCTCTGCCGGCGCCCTGGCGCCGGAACATGAGATGCGTCGTCTGATGCTGGCGACCGAAGAGGCGGTCAAGGCCGGAAACTGGGGCGAGGCCGGTGAGTTCCTTAACCGTCTGCAGCAGCTTGAAGGTAAAAAGCCCGTCGATTATTTCTTCTACCGGGGCCAGGTCATGTTGCAGGCGGGGCACCTGAACGAAGCTCAGTCGGCGCTGGAAGCCTACGTCACTCAGGCTGGCAGCGATGGCAGCCATTACCAGGCCGCCCTGAAGCTGATCACCGAGGTGGAGCGCGCCCGCAAATCCCGAGCCGGAGCTGCGTCAAAGGTGGCCGCTGGTGAGGCTCCTAAAATTGCCGTGATTGAACCGGCGGGCGGCCAGAGCATCGCGGCACTGCGCCAGCTGTATCTGGCCGATTCGGACCGGGAGGCATTGACCCTGCATCTGAACAGTCTGCTGGATGTCGCCGGTTGGCGGAAAGACCGAACGGTGGTTCGGCTGGATAAACCGGCCGATGTTTCGTATCGGGTGGCCACTCGCGGCAGCACCATCAGCATCCAGGAGATCCGCCGCGAGTCCGGTTCGCAGGTCGTCCGAACGACCGAAACGCTGGATGTGTTCGGGGTGAATCCGCTGATCGAGTGGGACTGTGAACCGACCGTTGCCAGCTGCTGGGTGTACGACCCCCGCGATGGCTCAAGGCTGCTGCAACTGGCCATGGATCGTGAGCAGGCGCGCGATGTGGCCCGCACACTGGGGCAACTCATTCGCCATCTGCAGGCTCCGAACGGTAGCTAGGCTCGTTCAGCCTTCCATGTTGCCGCGCTCGCCCTCGCGGTAGGCGCCCGGGGTCACGCCGGTCCATTTTTTGAACGCCCGGTGAAAGGTGGACGGCTCGGTAAAACCCACCTTCGCCGCGATGTCGTTGATCGCGACGTCCTGGCGGCTGAGGTAGTAAATCGCCATATCCCGCCGCAGCAGATCCTTGATTTCCTGGAACGAGGTGTTTTCCTGCTTCAGGCGGCGGCGCAGCGTTTGCGGGCTGGTGTGCAACTCCGCGGCAATCGACTCGAAATCCGGCAGCGGCTTGGTGAAGTCGCGACCGATCAGCGCCCGGATTCGGCCGGTCCAGGTGTTGCTCTCATCCGGCCGTGACAGCAGGTCGGCCGGGGAGGTTTTCAGAAACTGGCGCATTTCCGGTTGGTCGCGAATCACCGGCGCGGACAGGAAACGCAGGTCAAAGGTCAGCGCGGTTTCTTCCGCATCAAACTCCAGAGGGCAATGGAAGATGTGGCGGTACTCATCGCCATGGGGCGGCCTCGGATAGCTGAACTGCGCCTTTTCCAGCTCAACCGGCTGACCGATCAGCCAGCTGCCAAGCCGGTGCCAGATCACCAGAATGCTCTCGCGCAGAAAGAAGTGCGGATCGTAGATTTCGCCCTCGATGCGGGTCACCAACCGGGCCTTCTCCTTACCGACCTCCAGTTCCATTGCCACCATCGGCTCGAACAGCCGAGAGAACTGAAAGGCCTGGCGGTATACCGACGCCAGTGTCGGGCAGTTGATGACCAGTGCGCACATGGTGGCAAAGGTCCCGGTTCGGGCGCGCCTGGGCCCCATGCCCATAAACTCGTCACCCGTTCGGTTCCAAAGCACCTGCATCAGTCGGCTGAACTGGTCGCTGTTGACGCGGGCCATTTCGATCCGCAGCAGATCGGGCGAGATGCCCGCCTCTTTGAGCATCTCGCGGGTATCGAAACCCTGCGCCTGGGCACCGACGAGCGCCGCTTCCACGAAGTGCCTGGATACCGTCAGGTTGGACATGCTGATTGCCATTGCTGTGAACCGAGCCCCATCATAAAACCCCCAAGAAACAATGCAACTGGCGTGATCCCGGCGCCCTGGAAGAATCGGCCAACGGGATTGAGGGGACTGGCAGTTGGCCCGAACGGAAAAACCCGGCAGCATGAAGGCCGTACCGCTGGCCAGGGGCTGGCACAGACAACAACAAGGAGATGGCTATGGCAAACCCGTTGAGCACCCTCAAAATTCTCGACTTCAGCACCCTGTTGCCCGGCCCCTACGCGACCATGCTGATGGCCGATATGGGGGCGGAGGTTCTGCGGGTGGAGGCACCCGGTCGGGTGGATCTGACCAAGGTGGTACCGCCGTTTGACGGCAAATTCAGCACCGCGTTCTCGTACCTGACCCGGGGAAAACGGTCGTTGGCACTCGATCTCAAGCAACCGGAAGCGGTCGACCAGGTAAAAACGCTCGTCCAGGAATACGACATTGTGGTGGAACAGTTCCGCCCCGGGGTGATGGATCGCCTGGGCATCGGCTACGAGGCCCTGAAAGCGGTGAATCCGCGCCTGATCTACTGTGCCATAACCGGTTATGGCCAGACCGGCCCCTACCGTAACCGGGCCGGGCACGACATCAACTACCTGGCGCTCTCCGGCGTTGCCAGCCACTGCGGAAGGGCCGACAGCGGGCCACCGCCGATGGGGATACAGATTGCCGATGTTGCCGGTGGTTCTCACCATGCAGTGATGGGCATTCTGGCTGCGGTGATTCATCGTCAGCACACCGGCGAGGGCCAGTTGGTGGACATCAGCATGACCGACGCCGCCTTCGCCATGAACGCCATGGCCGGCGCCGCCTGCTTGGCCGGCGGCCAGGAGCAGGCGCCGGAAGCCGGGATGCTCAACGGCGGCACGTTCTACGACTACTACCAGACCAAAGATGGCCGCTGGCTGTCCGTCGGCAGCCTGGAGCCCCAGTTTTCAGCCCGCCTGTGTGACACGCTTGGTTTGCCCGAGCTGAAAAACCTTGCCCTCAGCCAGAACCCGGCGCACCAGCGCCAGCTCAAGGAGGCGCTGAAAACACGCTTCGCGGAAAAAACGCTGGCCGAGTGGCAGGTGTTGTTCGCCGAGATCGATGCCTGCGTGGAGCCGGTACTGACCATTGACGAAGCGGCAGAACACCCGCAACTGAAAGCCCGGGGGATGGTGATTGAGGTGGATCGGGGGG
>JBPEXU010000153.1:0-1583 GCA_052031225.1 Marinobacter sp.
CGGAGAGAAGCGCACATGGACGTGCTCGTAGCGTTTTTTGGCACCCCGACCTCATCGCCTCCCGAATTTAGCATTATGTCCCAACTCCCGAATTTAGCTTCATATCCCAGCTCCCGAAGACACAGCATATCCGCCGTCACCCCATTGACAGAGGTTCGCCGCGCCCAGGCCGAGCATGTATAATCGGGCGTCTAATTTTTCCCTTGTGAATCAACCAAACGGTCACCAGCAGACACCCATGGAAAAAACCTACCAGCCAGAAAACATCGAGCGCCAGTGGTACGAAAACTGGGAATCCAAGGGGTACTTCCGCCCCAGCGGTGAGGGCCAGTCCTACAGCATCGCCATCCCGCCGCCCAACGTGACCGGCAGTCTTCACATGGGTCACGCGTTCCAGCACACCATCATGGATACCCTGACTCGCTATCGGCGCATGCAGGGCCGTAACGCGCTGTGGACCGTCGGCACCGATCACGCCGGCATCGCCACCCAGATGGTGGTCGAGCGCAAGCTGGCCGCCGAGGAAGGCAAAACCCGCCACGACCTGGGCCGCGACGAATTCATCAAACGGATCTGGGACTGGAAAGAGCACTCCGGTGGCACCATCACCCGCCAGATGCGCCGGCTGGGGAACTCGGTGGATTGGGACAACGAACGCTTCACCATGGACGACGGCTTCTACAAAGCCGTTCAGGAAGTGTTCATCCGGCTGTACGAAGAAGGCCTGGTTTACCGCGGCAAACGGCTGGTCAACTGGGACCCGAAACTGCACACCGCCATCTCCGATCTGGAGGTGGAAAACAAGGAAGAAAAAGGCTTTTTCTGGCACCTGCGCTACCCGTTGGCGGACGGCGCCAAAACCCAGGACGGCAAAGACTACCTGGTGGTGGCGACCACACGCCCGGAAACCATGCTCGGTGACACCGCCGTGGCGGTTCATCCGGACGACGAGCGTTACCAGCATCTGATCGGCAAGTACGTGCTGCTGCCGCTGGTGAACCGTCGCATTCCGATTGTGGCCGATCATCACGCCGATCCGGAGAAAGGCTCCGGCTGCGTCAAGATCACCCCGGCCCACGATTTCAACGACTACGCGGTCGGCAAGCGCAACAACCTGCCGATGATCAACGTCATGACCCAGGATGCCAACATCCGGGACGTGGCCGAGGTGTTCAATTCCGACGGCACGGCCAACACCGACATCGACGCCACCCTGCCCGAGCGCTACGCCGGCCTGAGCCGGGAGGAAGCCCGCAAGCGGATTGTCGCCGACCTGGAAGCCGAAGGGCTGCTGGAGCGGGTCGAAGACCATGTCCTGAGCGTGCCCCGCGGTGACCGCTCCGGGCTGATCATCGAACCCATGCTGACCGACCAGTGGTTCGTGGACGCCAAGACACTGGCCAAACCCGCCATTGAGGCGGTCGAGGACGGCCGCATCCAGTTTGTGCCCAAGCAGTACGAAAACATGTACTTCGCCTGGATGCGTGACATTCAGGACTGGTGTATCTCGCGTCAGCTCTGGTGGGGCCACCGGATTCCGGCCTGGTACGACGCCGAGGGCAACATCTACGTCGGCCGCAACG
>JBPEXU010000154.1:0-1871 GCA_052031225.1 Marinobacter sp.
GCCATCAACGGGGTGCCCTGTTCGGTCACGGTATTCAGCGAATGGCCCTGGGCGGCCAGGGCCCGGACCTTGTCCAGATCGCCGGCCGCGGCAGCCGCCATCAGCGGCGTGGTGGTGGCGCTCGCCGTGCCCCGGACCAGGTTGCTGGGCTCGCCCTGAGTCGCGCAGCCGGACACTCCGGCCAGGCTCAGTGCGGCGCACATCAGAAACAATGAAAAGCGGGCGATGCCGGTTCCCTTGGCCATGATTACCATCTCTGTTATCGGACGTTTGCCTATTCTGGTCAGGCCCCGGCTGGAATTAAATCGAGCCGTTCACAACTCCGGGCCATTCTCCAGCAATTCCCGCACCCGCAGGCGCAGCCGATCCTCACCGTCGCGCTGGCCCCGGCACAGGCCACGGGCCTGCAGTGCCGGCCAGTCCAGTTCCTGCAGCACCGCAGCGCACCACAACGGAAGATCGGGCTGGGCCTGTAGCCAGGCCATCACCCCGGGGACCTGGGTCAACGCTCGCAGTACCGGCAGGCAGACATCGAACCCGCAATGACCATGGCCGAACAGGGCCAGGTCGCGCCGATCGTCGTCGGTCAGGGCCTGGGTCAGCGGCAACCGTGCGGTCATGGCCGCCACCAGCTCGGGCGCCATCTCCGGCCAGTGCCGGCGCACCAGCGTCAGCCAGTGCCGGGCCAGCCGCCGATGCAGGCGCTCATGCAGAGCTTCGCCTTCGGGGCTGAGCGCCCGCATCATCTGCAGCGGAAATTCACCGCTGGAGGCTTCCTGACGAAACCCGACCCGTACCACCTCCAGGCCACAGGCGCGCCAGAACGCCAGCAGCTCGGGGGAACCGCCGAAACTGGTGCCGAGCGCATCCAGTGCTGCCGTCCGAGCCCAGCCGGCAGCGGCCGCCACCAGACGCTGACCCAGCCCGCTGCGGCGGACCGACGGCTCGACCGCCACCCGCACCACCCGCAACCAGCGCTGGCTGGCGGCGTCGGCCATGCCTGTGTGGCTGGCCAGGGACTGGGGCAGCAGATGCCCGCGCAGGCGTCGGCGGCCCAGGGCAACCTGTTCGGCCAGTTCGGCGTCCAACCCGCCTTCCACCGAGCACCAGAGCACCGCCACAATCCGGTTGCCGGCCCAGGCGCACCAGCTCCGGGCCTGGGGATCGTCGAGCCATTGCCGCAGATCGGCCGGTGTGGTCCGGTAGTGGGCGTCCACCAACAGGCCAAAGGCCTGCGACAGCTCGGCTTCGTCCGCCTCGCTTGGCGACCAGCGTTCAATGCGCAGGTCAGCGGTGCCGCCCTCCGGCCCGCCCTCGCCCGAGGCCGACAACAGAAACAGCCGGGCCAGCAACGGCTCCAGCGGGTCCTGGGGCGACCACCGGATCGGCGTTGTCAGCGTCAGGGCCTGCCAGTGCGGGGTCTGCCGATCCAGCACCGCCCGAAACCGCACCGCGAAACCGCGCCCGGTCCCCTCGTAGCCGTGCACCGTGGAGCAGAACGCCACCCGGGGCCAGCCCAACAGCACCGCTTTCAGGCGTTGGGCGGGAATGGCGGCGGCTTCATCGACCAGCACCACTTCCGCCTCGGGCCGTTGCTCCAACAGCGTCTGGAGCGGCAGAAACCGGATCTGGCCGCCGTCCACGGTGGTCAACCGATCCTCCGTGTGCGCCGCCAGCGCCGATCCCAGGGTGCGAGCGGCGTGCCGAAACAAGGTCTCGACGCAGTCACGGCCGGGCGCCGTCACCAGCACCTGCCGCCGGCCCTGCTGAACCAGGGTCGCGGCGGCCATACCCAGGGCCGCCGATTTGCCCCGGCCCCGATCCGCCGTGACCACCAGCGGTCGGCGCCGACGACCCAGACCAAAGCGCAC
>JBPEXU010000155.1:0-2057 GCA_052031225.1 Marinobacter sp.
CGTGCTCGGCCAGCGCCGCCTCGATGTCCTTGATCGGCGTACCGGCGCGCACGGTGAGCACCAGTTCGACCGGGTGGTATTCGACGATGCCGGTATGCTCGGCCACGCTCAGGGTCGCGGCGTCCGGGTCCGGGTTCCGGCCCAGAAAAGCCTTGGTACCACCACCGACAATGTTGAGTTTCTGCCCGTTGTCCCGGGCCTGGAGCACCTGCTCCTGTAACTGTTGAGAAATATCAGCCATGGGCAGCATCCGTGTGGTCGTGCGTGTGTTGCTTGGATTCCAGGGAGCGGTATTCCTGGCAGAAGCGCAGGGCCGGAACGCCCTTGCCCGGATTGAGAATGCCGGCGGGGTCAAACGCCGCTTTGAGGTCGTGGAACTGCTGCAGTTCTTCATCCCGGAACTGCACCGCCATCTGGCGGATCTTCTCCACCCCAACGCCGTGTTCACCGGTGATGCAGCCGCCCACCTCGACACACAGGCTCAGAATCCGGCTGCCGAACGCCTCGGTGCGTTCAAACTCGCCCGGCACGTTGGCGTCGAACAGGATCAGCGGGTGCAGGTTGCCGTCACCGGCGTGGAACACGTTCGCCACCCGCAGGCCAAACTCTTCCGACATTTTTTCCATTTCCAGCAGTACCTTCGCCAGATAACGACGCGGGATGGTACCGTCCATGCAGTAGTAGTCCGGAGAGATCCGGCCCACCGCCGGGAACGCGGACTTGCGCCCCTTCCACATCAGGGCACGTTCCTCTTCGTTGCGGGAGGTGCGGACCGAGGTCGCGCCCAGCTCGCGGAACAGATTCTCCGCCTCGGCGATGTGCTCGTGCACCTCTTCTTCGGTGCCGTCCACCTCACACAACAGCAGCGCCTTGGCGTCCCGAGGGTAGCCGGCCTTGGCGAAGTCGTCGGCGGCGATGATGGCGTGGCTGTCCATCATTTCGAGGCCGCCCGGGATGATGCCATGGGCGATGATGCCACCGACCGCATCGCCGGCTTTTTCGATGCTGTCGAAGCCGGCCATGATGACCTGGGCCACTTCCGGCTGCGGCAACAGTTTGACGGTGACTTCCGTCACCACCCCCAACAAGCCCTCGGAACCGGTCATCAGGGCGAGCAGATCCATGCCACAACTGTCGAGGCCGGCGCTGCCGATGGTGACCCGCTCACCGTCGGCGGTGACCATTTCAACGCTCAGGATGTTGTGCACGGTCAGGCCGTATTTCAGGCAGTGTACGCCGCCGGAATTCTCCGCCACGTTCCCGCCGATGGTGCAGGCAATCTGAGACGACGGGTCCGGGCCGTAGTAAAGGCCGTAAGGGGCCGCCGCCTCACTGATCGCCAGGTTGCGGACGCCAGGCTGCAACCGGGCCGTTCGCGCCAGCGGATCAATCTCCAGAATACGGTTGAACTTGGCCAGCGACAGCACCACGCCGTCCTTGTGCGGCATGGCTCCGGCACTCAGGCCGGTACCCGCGCCCCGGGCGACCACCGGCACGCCGTGTTCGTTACACAGGCGCATGACCCGCTGGACCTGCTCGACCGTCTCCGGCAGCACCACCAGCATGGGCAGCTCGCGGTACATCGCCAGGCCATCGCACTCGTACGGTCTGAGCGTTTCTTCATCGCTGATGACGAACGCCGGGTCGATAAACGACCGGAATCGCTCTGCCAATTCCGCTTTGCTGATCGTTTGCTTGGTTGTCATATCGTTCTCTGATGTTGCATGACGCCAGCCCCACGACGAGGCCGGCGAGGGCCGACAGACCGGCCCGTTCAGGTAAGACAGCGCCTAGGTGCGTTGGTTTGCAAAATACGCCAGCGCCGCCTGGGCACAGTCCATGTCCTGTTGCGGGGTGCCGGAACTGAGGCCAATGCCACCGACCACCTCGCCGTCCACCACCACGGGCAGGCCGCCACCCACCGAGCTGAGCCGGCCACCGACTTCGGTATGGATACCGAACGCCAGGCTGCCGGGCACGTTGACGGCATTGTACTCGTGCGTCGCCTTGCGGGCCGCCGCCGCGGTGTAGGCTTTGTCCTGGGCAATGGTCACGCT
>JBPEXU010000156.1:0-30447 GCA_052031225.1 Marinobacter sp.
TGCGTTTCCCCGGCGTGGCAGCAGCCGACGAATGCGTTCAGGGAGGCAATGCGATGCACCAGACCGTGCTGCTGCAGGAAATCCAGGGCCCGATAAACCGTCGGCGGCGCGGCATTCTGGCCCTCGGCGCTGAGTTCGGCAAGGACATCGTAGGCACCGAGCGGTTTGTGGGATTGCCAGATCAGTTCTAGAACCCGCTGCCGGGTAGGCGTCAGGCGGGCATTACGCTGTTGGCAAATGGCGCGGGCATCAGCCAGGGCCTGGGTGACACAGTCCTGGTGATTGTGGGGGCGATAGGGTAAGGCTCGGGCGGACATGGGACATTACCTGGGACACATTTGAAACATTATAACATTTCTTTCGTGTCCCGCTACGCGCCCGAGTGGTACTCAGTTGCGGACCTGATGCGCCAGGGCTTCGAGGTACTCGAGATTGGGAATCCAGGCGGCTTCGCCGTCGATATCAACCTGCATCAGATCGGCGGGGCCGGTGTCACCTTCGAGCCGCTGCACGTCGGTTTCGGTCAGTCGGGCCTGGCTGGGTATGCCCTGAGTGACCATGGCCATAAACGGTGTTTCGCTGTGGTGCGGGCCAATGGTGTTCAGCACCACGATCCGGCCCCGGTTGTCGCCCGGTACGACCACATCCCCGCCGTTGGCGGCGTCGTAGGAGATCACTGGCAGGCGCAGACCGCGCCAGTTCAGGAAGCCGATCAGCCAGTCCGGGTCCTGGGGGCCAGGGGGTTCGCTGGCGTTATCCACAACCTCCGCGATGGAGACGTTGGGCAGTAACAGTTGTCGCCCGCTCACGGGAATCATGACGCAGGAGAGGATTTGACTGTTATCGTTCATTGCTTCTTGTCCTCAGGCGGAATCGCGTTTTTGCCTGCCCTTGAGCAGGCAGGACTCTTCAATGGTTTTCACCAGTTCCCGGGCCAGCTCTTCCGGCGTGCCCACGAAACTGACACAGCCGGTCGCGGCCACCGAGTCCGGCATTGAGCTGTTGCCACAGCTGCTGCTTTCCTGCACCCAGATCCGGCTGCCGTAGGCCTTCAGTAACGGCGCGGCGATGGCACCGTCGTTACCCATGCCGGAAAACAGGATAGCATGGCAGCGACGGCCGTAATGGTCACCGACATTGAGCAGAACCTGGTCGATCGACGGGCCGTAGGGGCCGGGCCAGGGCGTGCTGAGTTGGGTCAGCGCCCCGGTGCTGTCGAACTTCCATTCACGGTCAACCGGCAGCATCACGACGTCGCCGTTCTTGACCCGGTAGCCCTCCTCGGCCGGCCGTAGGTTGTAGTGGGCATGCCGGCCCAGCACCCGGGTCAGCACGCTGGTGAAGTTGCCATCGATATGCTGGGCGTAAATGAAGCCCACTGGCAATCCGGCCGGGAGGTTGTCCAGAAACGCTTTCACCGCTGCGGGCCCGCCGAGCGAGGCCCCCAGGATCCATACCTCCTCCGCAACCGAGTCCGGTGCCGCCGGCGATATCCAGTGCGGCAGGGTCGGGGCGCCATCGGGCGCCGGGGCGGCTTCGGCGAGCCGTTCCAGGCTGTCTTCGGAATCCAGCTCTTCGAGGTGCCCCAGGTGCTGTTCCAGTTTGCCCAGCAGTCGTCGTTCCCAGCGAAAATAGTCGACCCCACCGGGCTTGGGTGCCGGATCCACGCCAAACAGGACCGGTGCTTCGGTGTGTTCGAGCAGATGGTCAAACAACGTGGGATGGTCGGCTTCGTCTTCCAGGGTAACCAGCCAGAGCTCGGCGTCCGGAAACGCAGGATGGTCCAGCAGACGGTCCGGATCGCCGGAAAAGCTGACCTCAAGGCCGAATTTGGCCGTCGCGGACTGCAGGCGGTGGCGCTGCAGGACCGCGTCCGAAACAATCCCGACCCGGGGCCGGCCAGCCTGGCCGGCCATCACTCAGATCCGGTCAGCCGCTTGATGGTGTCAAGCAGCTCGCCTTCCTGGAACGGCTTGCCGAGATACTCGTTCACGCCAATGGCCAGAGCCCGTTCGCGGTGCTTCTCGCCGGTCCGCGAGGTGATCATGCAGATGGGCGTATCCCGGAGATTGTCGTCGTGGCGGACAAAGCTGGCGACTTCGAAGCCGTCCATCCGTGGCATCTCGATATCCAGCAGGATGATGTCCGGCTTGTGGTCCTGAAGCTGGGCCACCGCATCCAGGCCGTCTTTGGCGGTGATGACCTCCATGCCGTTGCGTTCCAGCAGGCGCGAGGTCACCTTCCGTACGGTAACCGAGTCGTCCACCACCATGACTGTGGTGGCCTTCTCTTCGAACCGGACCGCTTCCCGAGCCTTTTCCAGCTGAGCCAGGCGCTGACGCTCGGACAGAATGTCGGAACGAATCATCGCCGGCAGGTCGAGGATCACCACCACGTTGCCGTCACCGAGGATGGTGGCACCGGAGACACCGCGGACCGAGCTGAACTGCGGCCCGAGGGATTTAACCACGATCTCGCGGCTGCCCATCAGGCTGTCCACCTGCAGGGCCATCGGCTGTTCGGCGCCGCGCACCAGAATCACCGGCAGAGGCAGCGCCTGACCTTGCAACTTCGGCTGGTGGTCACTGTGCAGCAGGCTGCCCAGGTACTGCAGGCGATACTGCTGGCCGGCATACTCGTACATCGGTGCGTCTGGCTTGTAGTATTCCTCCAGCTCGTAGGTGCTGACCCGCACGATACCTTCAATGGTGTTCAGCGGGATGGCGTAGAAATCTTCGCCGGTGGACACCATCAGCGCGCGGTTGACCGATACCGTGAACGGCAGGCGCACGGTAAAGGTGGTACCGCGACCGAGGGCGGAGTCGATATCCAGGCTGCCGCCGAGCTGTTTGATCTCGCTGGCGACCACGTCCATGCCGACACCACGACCGGAAATCTGGGTCACCTTTTCGGCGGTCGAGAAGCCCGGCTGCAGGATGAACTGGAGGATCTCCCGCTCGCTCAGCTCCTCGTCCTCGCGCATCAGGCCCTGGCGAATGGCTTTCTCGCGGATGACCTGTGACGGAATGCCCTTACCGTCGTCCATCATGCGCAGCACCACATCGCCCCCTTCGCGGGTCAGCGACAGCACCACTTCGCCGGTTTCCGGTTTGCCCGCCTGGGTGCGTTCTTCCGGTGTTTCGATGCCGTGGTCCAGAGCGTTCCGGAGCATGTGCTCAAGCGGTGCAATCA
The DNA here is from genome assembly GCA_052031225.1 of Marinobacter sp. Classification (GTDB taxonomy): domain Bacteria; phylum Pseudomonadota; class Gammaproteobacteria; order Pseudomonadales; family Oleiphilaceae; genus Marinobacter. The sequence continues at coordinate 3,193 of JBPEXU010000156.1, forward strand.
TCCGCTCAAGGATGTTGCGGTCCATTTCACCTTCGGCGTTGCGCACGTCGAAGTCGACCTTCTTGCCCAGCTCGCCGCTGATCTGGCGGACAATCCGGCGCAGACGCGGAACCATGGAGGCAAACGGAATCATCCGGGTCTTCATCAGACCTTCCTGGAGTTCCGTATTGATCCGGGATTGCTGCACCAGCAGGGTTTCGGTATCCCGAACCCGATCCGCCAGCGTTTCACGCAGATCCGCCAGGTCCGACGAGGACTCGGTCAGGGCCCGGGACAGCTGCTGGATCGAGGAGTAGCGGTCCATTTCCAACGGGTCGAAGTCGTCGCCGTAATCCGGCCCATGCTCCTGCTCGGCACGGAATAGGATCTGGGCTTCGGTTTCGATCTCCATCCGGCGCAACTGCTCGCGCAGACGCTCGATGGTTGCCGCCATTTCCTCCAGGGTGTGGCTGAAATCGCTGGTCTGCTGCTCCAACCGGCCCCGGGTGATACTGGTTTCACCCGCCAGGTTCACCAGTTCATCCAGCAGCGGCGCGGATACCCGGATGGTTTCCTGAGCCCGCTGGGGTTCGGTCATCTTCTGGCGCGGCTGAGCCGGCGGTTTGCTGGCCGCTTTCTGCGGCGCCGGCGTCGGCGCCTTGGGTTTGGGCGCGGCGGCGGGCTCGGGCGCTTTCGCCTCGGGTTCGGCGGGCTTGGGTTCGGGGGCTGCCGGCACCTCAGGCTCGGCGCCGCCGGTTTCAAAGCGCCGGCGAATGTCCGCGACCAGCGCGATGATGGCGTCGTGGTCTTCGGTGATGGCCTGCCACTGGCTTTCGTCCGGAGCGTTGCCGCCCAGATCGATGAGCCGGGTTTCGAAGGCGTGGGCCTGATCGCCAAGCTGGCTCAGCTGGGCCAGGCGCGCGCCGCCTTTCAGGGTGTGCAGCGCACGCTGGGCTTCCTGGTTGAAGCTGTGGTTGGTCGGCTCCTTGCGCCAGTCAGCCAGTACCTGTTCGAGCTGGTCCATGATCTCGGCCGCTTCTTCCAGGAAGATCTCGAGCACTTCCGGGTCGACCGCGGCGGCCTGGTCGTCGCCCTCGGCTTGGGTTTCCGCAGCTGACGCCGCGGTTTCACTGGCACCGACGGTCCGGAAGGCCTCAAGCAGGGCGGCATCTGGGGCTGGCTTGCTGCCGTTTTCGAGCGAGGACAGCATCGCCTTCAGACTGGCCAGCGCCTGTTCGCTCAGCGCCAGCAGCGCTTGTTGATTGTTGGCACCGCCGATCAGCGGCTCCAGAGCGTCGGACCAGGCTTCGGCCAGGTCAGCGATCGGATCAACATCGGCCAGTCGGGCGCCACCTTTGAGGGTGTGCAGTTCCTGCTGCAGCTGGGTCACGCCGACCAGTTCATCCGGCTCCTCACGCCACTGGGCCAGACATTCGCCGATGGCGTCGTGGATCTCCAGGCCTTCGTCCAGGAAGATGCCGATCAGGTCGTCATCGCCGGCCGGCTCCGGCAGCGGTTCTGCGCTCTCCAGCGGCTCCGCCTCGGGTGCCACGGGCGCCGGTGCCGGTGCGGCCTGTGGGGCTTCCTCAACCGGCGACGCCTCGCCGTCGGCCACGGTGGCCGCCTGATCCGGTGCTTCTCCGCGCAGGATCGCCTCAACCTGGGCCACCAGTTCGGTCGCGGGCGGACAGGGTTTCTGAGTGGCGACCTGTTCCACCATTTGTGCCAGCCGGTCGTGGCAGGCGAACAGCAGGTCGGTCATGTCGGAGGACGCGGCAAGCTGACCTTCGGCGACTTTCTCGAACAGGTCTTCAAGCACGTGTGTCAGGTCGCCGATGGCGTCGACCCCGGCCATCCGGGCACCGCCTTTGAGGGTGTGAACGTCCCGCTGCAGTTCGGCGGCCACGGCGGTGTTGGAGGGATCCTCGCTCCAGGTATGCAGGGCACTGCCGGTGGAATTGATCAGGTCGTAGGCCTCTTCCAGGAAGATGCCCACCAGCTCCGGATCCAGGTGTGAGAGATCGGTCGCCGGTTCCGGCTCAGCCTCACCGGCGGGTGTCCCGGTTTCGGTTTCTTCCGACTCGGCGTCGGCCAGCTCGGGGTGGTCTGAGTCGGCAGCGCTGGCATCGATGGTATCAGGTGCCAGCTCCGGAACATCGGTGACCGGGCGGGAGACTCCGCTCGCCGCGTCCATGTAAGCGTGAATTTCACCGATCAGGTCGGGTGCCGGCCGTGGCGTTTCATCCGCTTCCAGCGCCTCCACCATGCCGGCCAGCCGGTCGTGACAGCGGAACAGCAGATCGGACAGTTCCTCGTTGACCGCCAGCCGTTGCTCGGTCAGACCTTCGAACAGGTTTTCCAGTTCGTGCGACAGGTCACCGACGGCCGGGATGTCGGCCAGGCGCGCACCCCCTTTGAGGGTGTGCAGATCCCGTTGCAACAGGCGCAGTATGTCCAGATTCGCCGTATTCTCGCTCCAGCTCTGAAGCGCATCGGCGGTACTGTCGATCAGATCCCGGGCTTCTTCCAGGAAGATCTCTGCCAGTTCCTGATCGAGGCCTTGATCGGATTCGTCGGTTTCCGGAAGCGGCGGCAGTTCGTCAGCTGCGGGCTCTGTGGCGCTGTCCGGCGTGACCTCGAGTTCGTCCATCTCCAGATCGATCGCTTCGAGCTCGCCGGTAAAGGCCTCGTCGAAGGCATCCGGTGCTTCCTGAGCCGGTGCGGCCAGGGCTTGCACCCGTGCCAGCAGCTCCGGATCGGGCTCGGTCGCCAGGCCCGCGGCGACCTGATCCATCATATTGATCAGCTGTTCCTGGCCGGAATGCAAGGTGTCGAACACCTGTTGGTCGGGGACTGCCTCGGGTTCGGACAGTGCCGCATAAGCCTCACGCAGGGCATTGGCCAACGCCGAAATGTCGTCCAGACCGGCCTCGGCCGCGCCCTGGGTGAGCTGGGCCAGCTCGTCGCGCAAGCGCTGCAGGGACTCGGTCTGTGTCGGATCGGAGGCCCACTGATGCAGAATGCGCTCGGCATCGAGCACAATATCCAGACCCTCGTTGAGGAACAGCTGTACCAGCTGGGACTGGGTTTCCTGGCTGGGTTCGCGATCGTGCGCCTCCCGGTCCGCCTGCAGGGTTTCGGCACCGAGTTGCTCCAGCTTGTCGAGGAAGGCCTCGGTCCCGGGCAGCGGCGCCTGCGGGTTTTCACGAATCTGGGCCAGCCCCTGGCTCAGGAAGCCGCAGGCATCGCCAATGAGCGCGAGCACGTTGCGATCTGCGCGCTTGTTCTGGGCACGGGATTCCTTGATGAACCGCTCCAGCGGCGTGATCACTGCGGCCATCGGCGCGATGCCGGCGGTGTGGGCACTGCCCTTGAGGGTATGGAGTGCCCGCGACAGATCGTCGGTATAAGCCGCCGAGGCTTTGTCGCCGGCAGACTCAAGGTAGTCGCGCAGTGTCTGCAGGTGAGTCTCGGTTTCGCTCTCAAAGATATCGAGCAGTACCGGATCGACGTCGGTATCGGCAACGTCTTGATCCGCAGGTTCTGCCGCTTCGGCCGCGGCGTTGTGGTCTTCGTCCCGGGCGTGCTCGGCCACCGGCATGGCGCTGGCATCGGGGATCTCACCGTTGGCCAGGGCATGGGCACGCGCCTCCAGCGGGGCGGTATCGACCGAGGGCGTGCGCCGCTGCTCAAAGTCGCTGACCAGTCCCGGCAGGGCTGCGGTCACATCCTCGAGCAGGCGGGCAATGTCGTCGTTCATGAAGATGCTGCCGTCGATCACCCGGTTCAGCATGTTTTCCACCGACCAGGCCAGCTCGCCCACCACCAGTGCGCCCACCATGCGGCCGCTGCCCTTCAGGGTATGGAACGCCCGCCGGACTTCGGTCAGGGCGTTGCGGTCATCGTGCTGGCGCAGCAACTGAGGCAGGTATTCGCGGATGGTTTCGAGAACTTCCCCGGCCTCTTCGATAAAGATTTCGAGGATCTCGTCGTCGATCAGATCGTCGTCGTTCGTTGCCTTCGGGGCGTCGGTTGCCTCTTCGGATACGGTGCCAACCGGCTCGGCGGCCACCGCTTCTGGCTGTTCCGGTGCCGTTTCGGCGTCGGCCCGGCGGGTGTCGGCCAACGCCTCAGCGCGCTGAATCAGCGCCTCGACATCGCCACTGGCATTGCCGTGTTTGAATTCATCGATCAGCGCCGGAATCCGGGCATTGACGTCGTCAATCAGGGTAAACAGGTCGTCGTTGGGGCGGATGGTCTGATCGATGACTCGGTTGAGCAGGTTCTCAACCGACCAGGCCAGCTCGCCGATGCTGCTTGCGCCGACCAGACGGCCACTGCCCTTGAGGGTGTGGAAAGCCCGGCGCACTTCGGTGAGCGCCTCGTGGTCGGTGTAATCCTGGCGCAACCGGGGGTAATACTCGTGAATGGTCTGCAGGACTTCTTCGGCTTCTTCAACGAAGATGCCCAGAATCTCGTCGTCCAGCAGTTCCTGATCGGAGGCCTTGGCGGGCTCCACCACCGGTTCGGCCGCCACTTCCTCGACCACCGGTGGTTCTTCGGCCTGGCTCCAGGTTGGCTCTGCACCAACCGGGAAGCCGAGGTTGGCGAGACTGTCTTCGGCAATCCGGAGCACCCCGTCGTTCTCGCCGATGCCCTCGGCCAGGCGCTCCAGGTAGTACTCGATACTGGTCACGGCGTCCGCCAGAGTGTCCAGCTGTTTCCAGTCCGGAACCTGCTTGCCGCTGAGCAACACATCGGCGACGTAGCGCTCGGCGGAGGCCAGCATCTCGGCGACGCGCTCCAGAGGCACCAGCGCCAGGCCGCCTCGGATGCTGTGAAGCAGGCCGGGGACATGCTCGATTTCCCGGGTGTCCCACTGGGAGGCGATGAAGTTGACGATGGCCGACTTGACCTGCTCCAGCGTGTTGCGGGACTCCCGCAACAGTGCAGCGCTGGCTTCGCCGAGTTCCTGGGAGCCCATGCCGGTTGTGGTTTCGTCCTGGTCGGTGGCCGGGCTGGTCGCGGGCCGGTCGCTGTCGAGGCCGGCGAGACTGGCTTCGACGTACAGCAGGGCGCCGGCGATGTCCATCAGGGTGCCATCATCGACGGGCTCAGACTGCACGCTGAGCTTGTCGATCAGCTCGATCTGTTCGGTAATGACCTTGCGCGGAATCCCCAAGCCAAGCACCGCCAGGGTGTTGGCCACCTGGCGCAGGCCCGGCAGCAGATCTTCAAGTTCGTTGTTCTGGCGCAGTTCGGCGCGGACAAACAGATCCAGCTGGTCCTTGAGTTTGGCCAGCTCTTCGTTCAGCGCGCTGACGACCGAGTGAATGGCTTCCCGACCCGGGCCCGATACCCGGGTTCGGGCCGCATCGACGTCGTCGTCCGACGGCAGAGCCTCGTTCAGCTGGTAGCGCTCGCGCATTGCCTGGACTTGCGCGCTGTCCAGATCCCGGGCCCGGGCGACGTAATACAGCAGGTGTTTGAACAGGGCTTCCGGCACCGGTTGCTGGAGGATATCGGTGTGCTCTTCGGTCAGCCGGCGGATTTCGCTGTCCAACTCGCGCAGCAAGGATTTGACCGCGGCGTTCACCGGATTGACCTGAGCCTGCAGGGTTTCGACGAAGGCACCGGCGGCCTTCCAGAGTTCGCCCCGCGGGGTCTTCTGGCACAGCCGGATCAGACGCAGAATCACTTTCTGCAGGTACTCGAACTGGGCTGACAGGTCTTCCTCGCGCACCACGCGTGCCAGGGCAAACTGATACATCTGGCGCAGTTTGCGGATATGACCGAGTACCTTGGGATCCTGCAGGCGTTGGGACGCTTTTTCGCTCACCGCCATGGCGGCCTGGCGCAGGTCCGGTTTGAACAGAGAAGTATCGGACAGCAGGGGTTCGCCGCGAGCGGCCCGGAGGTCGTTCAGCAGCGGCAGCAACACCATGGGGAAATCGTCCCGGCTGCTGGCCAGGTGTTCGAGATACTGTGGCAGCTGCAGAATTGCGCGCATCAGCACGTCGACGGCTTCGTCAACGTTGGTGACGCTGTCGTTGAGAATTGCCTGGGTGAGCTTTTCCATCTCTTCGGTCAGCAATGCTGCACCGTAAAGCTCTACCATCTGCAAGGTGCCGTGCACCTGATGGAGATAATTCAGGCAGAAGCGCAGGCGCGCGGTGTCGTCTCGGTTTTCGACGTACGCTTCCAGTGCATGCTGGCCTTGGGTCAGCGTGTCCTGTATTTCTCCCCGAACCCAGTCGAGGGCGATGCTGTCATGGTGATTGCCCATAACCACTCCGGTTATTCTTCGTCGGCCTGGCGCTTGATCCACGCCAGTACATGTTCCGAGGGAAGCCTTTGCAGGCCTGGCGGCTGCCAGTCGGTCAGTTCGCCCTGGCCAAGCACCAGCAGTCCCCCGGGTGCCAGTCGCTCTGCGAGTCGTTTGACAATCTCACGCCGGCGCCAGCGGCGGAAATAGATCAGCAGGTTCTGGCAAAAAATGATGTTCATTCCGTGCATCGGCGCGGTGTCCAGGTCCAGCACATTGAGCCTGGTAAAACACACCCGATCCCGGATGTTTTTCACAATTTCCACGCTATTCCGCTCGGCGGGCCGGAAATAACGTTGTTTCAGTGGTTCGTCCACGCCCTGCAGCTTGCGGGCGTTGAACTGGCCCCTCCGGGCTTTTTCAATCGCGGGCGCGCTGATGTCCGAACCGGTGATCCCGAACAGCGGTGGCAGTGCCAGCTGCTCCATACATTCACTCAGTACCATCGCCAGCGTATAGGGCTCCTCGCCGGTGGAGCAGCCGACACTCCAGGCTTCCAGCGGTCGCTTGCGGAGCTGCTCCCGTGGTCGGGTCAGGACATAGTCGGCGACCAGTCGGAAGGCGTCCGGATCCCGGAAAAACCGGGTTTCCTGAACCGTCAGCCGGTCAACCAGTGTCGCCCATTCCTTGATCGCGTCCGGGCCATTAACGATCTTTTCGTAGTACGCCTGGTAGCTGGTGCAGCCGATTTCCCGCATCCGGATACCCAAATTGGTTTCCAGAAAGGAGCGGCGCTCAGCCGACAGCGTGATTCCGGTACGGTGTTCCAGCAGGGTCTGCCACTGGTGGAACTGCGCCTCATCCATGTCTGGAAGTCGGCGCAGTGACCAGATGCCTTCGGCGGGTGACAGGTTGTTATGTGTCTGTGCCATAAACCGCCATCTGCCCTGGGCTGGTTATCAGCTCACCACCGGAACGTCGCTGTCTTCCTCTTCTTCCTGATCGGCGGCATCCTCGTCAGGCAGGGTGAAGCCGGCAACGGAGGACCGCAGTTCGGAAGCCATCTCTGCCAGGTTTCCGATAGACTTCGCGGTCGCGTTGGTACCGGAGGACGTCTGGGAGGTGATTTCCTGGATGACGTTCATGGTGTTGGAAATGTGCGCCGCCGAGGACGACTGCTGACGTGCGGCGTTGGAGATGTTCTGGATCAACTCCGCAAGGCTCATGGATACGTTCTCGATTTCCTCGAGTGCGATACCCGCGTCCTGGGCCAGGCGGGCACCACGGACCACCTCGGCGGTGGTGTGTTCCATGGAGATAACCGCCTCGTTGGTATCGGACTGGATCGTCTTAACCAGGGCCTCAATCTGCTTGGTGGCGGCGGAGGAACGTTCCGCCAGTCGCTGAACTTCGTCCGCAACCACCGCGAAGCCTCGACCGGCATCACCGGCCATAGAGGCCTGGATGGCAGCGTTCAGAGACAGAATGTTGGTCTGGTCGGCGATGTCGTTGATCAACGATACGATGTCACCGATTTCCTGGGAAGATTCACCCAGACGCTTGATCCGCTTGGACGTTTCCTGGATCTGCTCACGGATGTTGTCCATGCCGCGGATGGTGTTCTGTACCACTTCCGCGCCTTTCTTCGCGATCGCAACCGAGCGCTCCGCAACCGCGGAGGATTCGGCCGCGTTCGAGGATACCTGATCGATGGACACGGCCATCTCATTCACCGCCGCCGAGGCGCCGGCGATTTCCTGAGCCTGATGCTCAGAAGCGTCGGCCAGGTGCATGGCCGTTGCCTGGGTTTCCTGCGCCGCCGAGGCTACCCGTACCGCGGTTGCCCGGATCGCCTGTACCAGGCCGCGCATCTGGTCGATCGCGTAGTTGATGGAGTCCGCGATCGCACCGGTGAAGTCCTCGGTAACGGTGGCCTCGGTGGTCAGGTCACCGTCCGCCAGATCGGCCAGTTCGTCCAGCAGTCGCAGGATCGCGTTCTGGTTCTGTTCGTTCTGCTCCTGAGTCGCCGCCAGGCGTGCCTGGGCTTCGCGGTACAGGGCCAGACCGATGAAGACAACAATCGCGACCATGGCGGCCAGGATGGCGAAGGCCAGGGTCGGGCTGATCAGACGGGAGGAGGACTGGTTGCGGAAGTTTTCAGCCAGAACGGACAGCTCGGACAGCAGCACCTCGGAGTTCTGGAAAATGTCGCTGGCGGCAGTCCGCACCTTGAAGAGGTCGGGAGAGGCTTCAAGGATGGCGTCAACGTTCTGGGATACGAACTCGAACAGCTCGGCCACGGCTTCCAGACCGTAAATGGCGTCTTCGTCCGTTACCTGGGAGATGCCCATGGCGTCGTTGCCTTCGAGCTGGCCCTCAAGGACCCGGCCAAACAGGCTGGCGTCCCGGCCGAAGCGGTCGGCCGCGATGACCGCGTCTTCGTCACCGGACAGTACGTTGTTAACCGAACGGACGATCCGTTCCGCCAGCAGGGACTGACGCTGGGCCAGGGCGATCTGTTCGGCCGGGGCGTCGTTGTCCAGCAGAATCTGTACGATGTCGTCGTACTCCACCTGCAACTGCGGGATGGTTTCGTTCAGGGTTCGCGCTACTTCGTGCAGGCCCAGTACGGCGTCCTCGGTGGACAGGATACTGTCGGCGTTGGCACGAACGCTGTTCCAGTTCGCCTGAACGCCGCTGTCGCGGGCCAGGTCGCTGGGCGGAAGACCGGTGGCCGGGTTGCCCTCGGTGATGTTGGTCCAGAGCTGCTGGAACTCATCACGGGAGCGGCGCAGCTGATCGAACGCCTCGGCGGTGCCGCCGGCGGCCTCGGTCGCGTTCTTCGCAATCTCCTGTGACAGGACTCGCAATTCCGCAGTGTGGGCGGTGTATCGCTGATCGTTCTGACTGTCGCGGTTGATGATGAACAGCACCACAACGAGCAGGACGGTAAGTGCGATCAGTGCGGCGATCAGGCCGGCAACCAGTTTGTTGCCTCCCTGTCCCATACTGAATCTTCCGGCTCTGTTTTTCATTTTCTGGCTCCCGGCCTCTTCAAGATATTGGCAAGTTTGTTTTGCGGTTTTCAGGCGGTCAGGGTGATGTTCCTGCCAGTGTCACCACCCTCACCACTGGGCTACGTCGAGGAAGCGCTCATCGGCCACCAGGTCGGCAGCGGAGAACACTCTCCAGACTTCGTCGTTGCGTTCGTAGCCGCCGTTCACGAACGGCCGAACGCTGTCGGGGACGCCTTCCGGCGATTCCCGAAAACTGTCGGTTGCGAAATACTGCATTCCCAGCACGCTGTCCACGACCAGGCCGCTGAAGATGTCGCCCTGCTCAACGACCAGCACCCGCCGTTCACGCATGCTGCGGGAGGAGCGGGGGATGTCGAAGAAACCGGCGAGGTCGACCAGCGGCAGCAGACGGCCACGGACGTTGGCGGCACCCATCATGAATGGGCGCACACCGGGAATGTGGGTAAAGCGGGGAACATGGAGGATTTCAGTCACTTCGCCCATGGGTGCCACATAGCGTTCACCCGAAAGCACGAAGCCGATGCCGTTCCACAGCTCAACGGCTTCCTGTTGTTCCGGCAGGCCGGCGGCCATGGACCGGCTGCGCTGGGCGATATCCGTCAGAACGGCAAAAGGGGCAGCCTGGGCGGACATGCGAACTCCAAAGTTGGGGATCAGGCAATCAGACTGTTGATTGTTTTGATCAGGTCGTCTTCATTCACCGGCTTCACCAGGTAACCCTTGGCGCCCTGGCGGGTACCCCAGACTCGGTCGGTTTCCTGATCCTTGGTGGTCACGATCACCACCGGAATGGAAGCCGTTTCCGGCGCACGGGTCAGCTGGCGGGTCGCCTGGAAACCATTCAGCCCGGGCATGACCACGTCCATCAGTACCAGATCGGGGGTCTCAGCGCGGGCCTTGGCGACGCCATCGGCACCATTGTCGGCGGTGAGCACTTCGTGCTGGTGTTTTTCCAGGATGGTCGAGATTTTTTTAACTTCGGTGGGAGAATCGTCAACAATCAAAATGCGGGCCATGGTTTCCTCGATAATTCTTGATAACAGCAGGTTTACTGTTCCGCCTGGGGGACATACTGGCGGATGGTGTTGAGTAGCTCATCCTTGCTGAACGGTTTGGTCAGATACTGATCCGACCCGACGATGCGGCCCTTGGCCTTATCGAACAGTCCGTCCTTGCTGGAGAGCATGATAACCGGCGTCTTTTTGAAAGAGGAATTGTTCTTGATCAGTGCGCAGGTCTGGTAGCCATCCAGGCGGGGCATCATGATATCAACAAAAATGATGTCCGGCTGGGAATCGGCGATTTTGGCCAGAGCGTCAAAGCCGTCAGTGGCGGTGATGACCTCACAGCCCACTTTCTTAAGGAGGGTTTCCGCGGTGCGACGAATGGTCTTGCTGTCGTCGATCACCATGATCTTCAGATTCTCGAAGTTGTCATCCATTGTCCAACTGCCTTGCGCTCAGCGACTGTCTTATTTTTCAAACGAGGGTTTTTAACACAAACCTTAACGTTCTTCTATAAACCCCGCTCATTTATAGAGTATCGATGGCAGGATAAAAAGTATTACTTTGTGACCAAATGTACTTTCGTCCGCAACGTCACGTATTCAGCAGAGGATTTCTCCGGATGCAATCGCGGCTCGGGTACAATACCATCTGATTTCTCAGCATAGCACTTATTATCCGGTCCGCTCTGCTGACCGGTTCGTGTTTTCCAGCCCCAGGAGTTGAAGGCGCACTATGACAGTCCGGCTCGGGATCGTGATGGATCCGATCGAACAGATCCACTTCAAGAAAGACAGCTCGCTGGCCATGCTGATGGCCGCTCAGAAGCGCGGTTGGGCCATCGAGTACATGGAACAGCAGGACCTGTACCTCGAGGGCGGTCGGGCGATGGCGCATACCCGCGACCTGACGGTGCACATGGACCCGGAAAACTGGTTCAGTTTTGGTGGCAGCCGGGACCGGGCGCTGGGCGATCTGGATGTCATTCTGATGCGCAAGGACCCGCCGGTGGACCGGGAATTCCTGATGGCCACCTACATCCTTGAGGCGGCGGAGCAGCAGGGGGCGCTGGTGGTCAATCCGGCGGCGACACTCCGGGATTGCAATGAAAAGCTGTTCGCTACCCAGTTCGAGGATCTCACTCCGCCGCTGATTGTGACCCGCTCGGCGCAACGGTTTCGCGAGTTCCACGCCCGGCACGGTGACATTATCATGAAGCCGGTGGACGGTATGGGGGGGCGGTCGATCTTCCGGGTGCGGGAAAACGACGCCAACCTGGGGGTGATCATCGAGACGCTGACCCAGTACGGCGCGCATCAGGCGATGGCGCAGAAGTACGTCCCGGAGATCGTCGATGGCGACAAGCGCATCCTGCTGATCGATGGTGAGCCGGTGCCTTACGCCCTGGCCCGTATTCCGTCCCAGGGCGAGAACCGCGGCAACCTGGCCGCCGGTGGCCGGGGGGAAGGGCGCGAGCTGACCGACCGGGATCGGGAGATCTGCGCCCGGGTGGCACCGGTGATCAAGGAAAAAGGCTTGATGTTCGTCGGTCTCGACGTGATTGGCGACTACCTGACCGAAATCAATGTGACCAGTCCCACCTGTATCCGGGAACTGGATGCCGCCTTCGGTCTGGACATCGGTGGCCTGTTGATGGACGCCATCGCCGGACGTCTGGGACAGGCCTGAGACCGTCCGCGATGGCAAGGCTCGGGTAACGACAGGATTTCAGCAGCAATGGCAGCCCAGGTAAGCGACTTCGACCGGCTATCTTTCACCCTGTTCATGGCTTTGGCCGTGCACGCGGTGCTGGTGCTGGGTGTTGGCTTTGCGCCGGAGTCACCACGGTCTTCGGCTCAGACCATGGAGATCACGCTGTCTCAGTTTGACGATGACAAAGCGCCGGAGAAGGCCGACTTTCTGGCCCAGACCAGTCAGCAGGGCAGTGGCACCGAAGAAACACCCCAGGAACTGACCACGCCGCAGCCGTCGGACATTGCCCAGCCCGAACCGGCTCAGGTCCAGCCGGTGCCACCGGCACAAACCCGGCCGGTGACGGTATCGGAGCGGGAAGTGGTCCAGACCACCAGCCCGTCGAGCCGGGCGGTGGCCAGGGCCGAGAAGACGCCAGAACCGGATCGGCAGCAACCGGTGCGGGAAAAGCAAAGCCTGATGGAGCGCAGCCTGGAAATCGCCAGTCTGGAGGCCCGGTTCGACGCTCAGCAGCGGGCCTACGCCCGCAAACCCAGGGTGATGCGGGTGACGGCGGCGTCTACCCTGAAGTCCACCAACGCCTGGTATGTGCAGAACTGGGTCAGCAAAGTAACCCGGGTCGGCAACATCAATTACCCGACCGAGGCCCGCCGCGCTGGCATCTATGGCACGCTGAGAATGCTGGTGTCGTTGCGGAAAGATGGCACAATCAAAGAAGTGGCCATTCTGCAGTCCTCCGGCAGTTCGGTGCTGGACGATGCTGCCATTCGCATCGTCCGCATGGCGGCACCGTTTGCGCCATTCCCCGAGGATATGCGCCAGGAGGTCGACGAGTTGGAAATCATACGAACCTGGTCGTTCCAGAAACGGGGGATGACATCCGGATGACGGCAACCGCACACACGCCCAGCAGCCTGCGCAACCACTTTCTGGTGGCCTCGCCGTGGTTGGCTGATCCACGCTTTCACGGTGGCGTGGTGTACCTGTGCGAACACTCCGAAGACGGCGCTCTCGGGTTGATGGTCAATCAGCCACTGGACATTCATCTTGGTGAAATCCTAGAACAGCTCGATATGCACGGCGGTGAGCTGGATCTGCCGGTGTTCAGTGGGGGGCCGGTCCAGCCGGAGCGCGGCTTTGTGCTGCACAGCCCGGATAGTCACTGGCAAAACACCGCGGAAGTCACCGACCAGATACGGCTGACCACCTCCCGCGATGTCCTGGCCGCCATCGGTCGGGGTGAGGGGCCGTTGGAATTTCTGGTGGCGCTGGGCTACTCCGGCTGGAGCGAGGGCCAGCTGGAAGCGGAGCTCGGCAGCAACGCCTGGCTGACGTGCCCGGCCACCACCGACATTCTGTTCCGAACCCCCGCCAGCGAGCGTTATCAGGCGGTGCTGAAACAGATGGGGATCGATCTCAATCAGCTGACGGATTCCATCGGCCATGCCTGAACAACGGAATCGTCGGGTGCTGGCGTTCGATTACGGCACCCGCCGCATCGGTGTTGCTGCCGGCCAGGAACTGCTGGGCACCGGGCAGCCCCTGACCATGCTGCCGGCCCGCGATGGCATTCCAGACTGGCAGCAAATCGAGCGGCTGCTGGACGAATGGCAGCCGGATCTGGTGGTGGTGGGGCTGCCGCTCAACATGGACGACACCGAAAACGAGATGTGTGCCCGGGCCCGCAAATTCGGCAAGCGTATTCACGGCCGGTTCCACCTGCCGGTCGAAATGGTGGACGAACGGCTGACCAGTTTCGAAGCCAAGGGCGACGTCATGGCCGCCGGTGGCAGCCGGGATTTCGGTCGTCACGGGGTGGATGACCGGGCCGCAGTGCTGATTCTGGAAACCTGGTTCCGACAGCAGGATAATAGCCCCGCCGGCTGAGTCGGGCCGGCCCCCACACAGCGAGGATGCAATGACCGCACTGCTTGATATTCACCAGTTGCTGGATGAGCTGGAAGCCGGACTGCGCCGGGTGCTGCAGGATCGGGGCGTGACCTCGCCGGCGCTGATCGGCATCCGTACCGGTGGCGTTTGGCTGGCGGATCTGATGCACAAACGGCTGGCGCTGACCGAGCCCTTTGGCGAGCTGGACATCTCGTTCTACCGGGACGATTTCAGCCGCATCGGTCTCAATCCCACGGTCAAGCCGTCCAGCCTGCCGTTCGACACCGAGAACCGCGACATCATTCTGATCGACGACGTCATCATGAGTGGCCGAACCATTCGCGCCGCGATGAACGAGATCTTCGACTATGGCCGTCCGGCCAGTATCATACTGGCGACCCTGATAGATTTGGGCGCGCGCGAACTGCCGATTCAGCCCGACGTGACCGCGCACACGCTGACCCTGGCCGCCGATCAGCGGATCAAGCTGCGGGGCCCGGACCCTCTGAGCATCGAAGTGCAGGACGCCGGCCGCTAAGGCACTCCCATTCCGCATCACAGCAGACAGGCACGACATGACCGCAAACGACCCTTCCCCGCACCATCTGCAGCTGACCCGGGACGGTCAGTTGCGGCATTTCCTGACCCTGGATGGTCTGGACCGGCAGCTTCTGACCGACATTCTCGACACCGCGGACTCGTTCATTGAGGTGGGCGAGCGCACCATCAAGAAAGTTCCGCTGTTGCGGGGGCGCACGGTGGTCAACCTGTTCTTCGAATCCAGCACCCGGACCCGGAGCACGTTCGAGCTGGCGGCCAAGCGCCTGTCGGCCGATGTCCTCAACCTGGATATCAAGACCTCCGCCACCTCCAAGGGCGAGTCGCTGTCCGACACCCTGCTCAACCTGGAGGCGATGGCCAGCGACATGTTCGTGGTCCGGCATTCCCAGAGCGGCGCCCCGCACTTCATTGCCGAACATGTCACCCCCGGTGTCGCCATTATCAACGCCGGCGACGGTCGCCATGCCCACCCGACCCAGGCGATGCTGGACATGCTCACCATTCGCCAGCACAAGGGCCGGTTTGACGGCCTGCGGGTGGCCATTGTTGGCGACATTCTTCATTCCCGGGTGGCCCGGTCCCAGATCCGGGCGCTGAACGAACTCGGCGCCGGCGAGGTGCGGGTCATCGCCCCGGGTACCCTGCTGCCGAAAGACATCGAAAGCCTGGGCTGCACCGTGGAATACGACATGCGCAAAGGCATGCGTGACCTGGATGTGGTGATTATGCTGCGTCTGCAGAAAGAACGAATGGAGGGCGCGTTGTTGCCTAGCGAGCGGGAGTTCTACCGGCTGTACGGACTGAATCAGGAGAAGCTGGCGTTGGCCCACCCGGAGTGCATAGTGATGCACCCGGGCCCGATCAACCGGGGCGTGGAGATCGAGTCCGCGGTCGCCGATGGCCCGCAGTCGGTGATTCTCAATCAGGTCACCAACGGCATTGCCATCCGCATGGCGGTCATGTCCATGGCCATGGGTGGGCAGATGGCTGAACGACAGAAACAGACCGGGAGGGTTTCGGCATGACCAACGCTTCGCCCAGTCTGCTGATTACCGGGGGCCGCATGGTCGATGGCGACGGCAGCGAACGCCGCAACGACGGCCTGCTGATTCGGGACGGCCGTATTGCCGCTGTTGGCGAGGAGGCGCTGCGGGCCGGCGCCGACGACACGCTGTCGGCGGACGGTCTGACCATAACCCCGGGCTTTGTCGATCTGTGCTGCAATCTGCGCGAGCCGGGCAACGGCCAGAAGGGCAACATCGCGTCGGAGACGCGGGCGGCGGCGCACGGTGGTTTCACCACCGTCTGCGCCTCGCCGGAAACCTCACCGGTGAACGATTCCAGCGCGGTCACCCATCTGATCCGGGAGGTGGCCGCAAGCCGGTCGCCGATTCGGGTGCTGCCGATTGGCGCCATCACCCGGGGTCTGGACGGCGAGCTGCTGAGCGACATGGCGGGCCTGAAAAACGCCGGTTGTGTGGCTGTTGGTAACGGTTTCCGGGCGGTTCGTAATGCCCGCATCCTGCGTCGCTGCATGGCCTACGCCCAGACCTTCGGGCTGACGGTGATGTTCAGCCCCGAGAACCAGTCGCTGGCGGCCGATGGCTATGCCCACGACGGCCTGGTGGCGTCCCGGCTCGGGCTGCTGGGTATCCCGGAAGTGGCGGAAACGGCCGCGGTGATGGAAATGATTCTGCTGGCGGAGGAAACCGGCGTGCGCCTGCACCTGAGTCAGCTGTCCTGTGCCCGCAGCGTCGAGATGCTGCAAGAGGCGCGGCAGCGGGGCGTGCAGGTGAGCGCGGACGTGGCCATGCACCAACTGGTGTTTACCGAGGACGCCCTGGCCGGCTTTGACAGCCGCTTCCACGTGCGCCCGCCGCTGCGCAGCGAAGCCGACCGCAAGGCCTTGCTCGCCGGCCTGGAAGCGGGCGTGATCGATGCCATCGTCAGCCAGCACCAGCCGCACGACAGCGCAGCCAAGCAGGCGCCCCTACCGGCGACCGAGCCGGGGCTGTCGAGCGTCGAAAGTGTCCTGTCCCTGGGGCTGGAGCTGGTCAACCGGGGTGAGCTCAGTCTGTCCACCCTGATCCGCTCGCTGACCTCCGGCCCTGCCGGGGTGATCGGCCAGACCGCCCGGCTTGCCGTCGGCGAGAGCGCGGATGTGTGCCTGTTTGATCCCCAGGCAAGCTGGACGCCAAGCCCCCAGACCCTGGTGTCGGCCGGATTGCATGCGCCGGTCCTGAACCGGAGTCTGCCCGGCGTGGTCCGGTTGACGCTCGCGGCGGGTCGCCGGGCCTGGGAAGCCTTCCCGTCGTGAGATGAAATGCGGCAGGGGTTGGACAACCTCTGTCGACACCATCACAGATTGCTCCTGTTTTGCTGAAAAAGCCTTGATGGCAGGCACCTGTGCCAACGTATTCTTGTAGCGGCCGACTTAAGGTCGCACAAGGAAAACGTGGCGTGACCGGGACATTCGGAGGTTCCGGTACTCGACAATAAAAAATCAGGAGTCATCCCGTGAAATCAGCAAAATTCCCGCAGCGGGTGGCCGTCGCGGCCGCCCTCTGTGCCAGTCTTCTTCTGCCGTCTCAGGCTTCGGCCCAGGACGCCGCCAAAACCGACATTCTCGAGCGCAGTTTCTGTGTGTTTGATCCGGTCGGCGCCAACGGCCCGCTGTTCGCCATTACCAAGACCTTTCAGCCGGTCGCGCTGAAAAACGGTATCAAGCTGGATCTGCGTGCCTACACCGACGAAAAAGTCGCCGCCGAGGACTTCAAGGCCGGCCAGTGTGATGCGGTGCTGCTCACCGGCACCCGCGCCCGCGAATTCAACAAGTTCACCGGCAGTCTCGAGGCCATGGGTGCGGTGCCGGGCGAAGAGGAAATGCGCCTGCTGTACAACACCCTGGCCCAGCCGAAAGCGCGTCCGTTCCTGATCGATGGCCCTTACGAGGTGGCGGGCGTATTCCCGGGTGGTGCCATCTACCTGCACACCCGTGACCGCAGTATCGACTCAGTGGAGAAACTGCAGGGCAAACGCATTGCGACCCTGGACTACGATCAGGCGGCGGTTCGCATGGTGCGTCATGTCGGCGCGTCGGTCGTTGGCTCCAATTCCGCCAACTTTGCCGGCAAATTCAACAACGGCAGCGTCGATCTGGCGTATGCGCCCGCTGTCGCCTACACCCCGCTGGAACTGTACAAAGGCGTTGAGCCCAACGGCGCGGTGGTCAAATACGCCATCGGGTACATGAACTTCCAGGTGATCATCCACCGTGACCGGTTCCCGGACAGCGCGGGCCAGATGGTGCGGGATCAGGCCATCAAACGCATCGACGAGGCCTACGACATCATTGCCAAGGCCGAACAGGAGATCCCCGAGCAAGTGTGGATGCACCTGCCTCAGGAAGATACCGCGGAGTACGACAAGATGCTGCGTAAGGTGCGGTTGTCGTTGCTCGAAGACGGCGTCTACGACGAACGGGCGATCAAATTGATGAAGGCCATCCGCTGTCGGGTCGATGCCAGCCGCGCCGAGTGCGCGTCCTGACCGGAATGGCGGTCCGGGCCCGGTCAGCCGGGCCCGGGAACGGCTAGCGGATGGCGTCTTTGAGTGCCTTGCCGGCTTTGAAGCCAACGGTCTTGCTGGCCGGAATCTCGATACTGGCACCGGTTTGCGGGTTGCGGCCGTTACGGGCCTCCCGGTGCCGGATGTTGAAGGTGCCAAAGCCAATCAGGGTGACGTCCTCACCTCGGGCCGCAGCTGCCGACACCTGATCGGTAAACGCGGTGATGACTTCGCTGGCCTTGTCACGGCTCAGGCCAGTGCGATCCGCGATGGCGGCGGCGAGTTCGGGTTTGCGCATCGGTAACTCCTTTTCTTGTCATTATGGTTGGCCCGCGGGCAGCAGCCGCACCGAAAGAGTAGCGGGCTGACGCAATCTATAGTGGTTCCCGCTCCAGAGTGCAAACGCGGGCGCTTGCGAACCCGTCGCCGTTGCCGTCATTTGCGGCGTCGGTCTCATAAAAACACGGCGCGGTGCGCCATAATGCTTGGCCAGGTTACACACTGTAACAAACCTGCCGCTGGGCAGGGACCACCGCAGATACGAACAAGAAGTCGAAAGGTGCAGAAGTCATGACCCAATCCCGGATTCGTTTCCATGCCCCACAGGCCCACCGTCGCATCCTGAGCGGTTTCCGAGGCTTGGTGGCGGCCGCCTGCGCAGGTGCGCTGCTCAGTGGCTGCAGTGCCATCAACAACATGATGTACAAGACCACTGGCGATGTCATGCAGGGTTTCTCCCGCAGTCACACGGTGCCGTATCTGCTGGAAAGCGATGATCTGGCGATGGGGTGTGCGATGAGTGAAGCGACGGCGCCGTTGCTGATGTCGTTTGGCCGGGTCACCAGTGAGCCGGACCAGCTCGCGGTCATGCTGTATCTGTCCGCTGGCAGCTGCGCCGAGGAGCAGGCTCGGGAACATGAGCTGGCCGGTCTTGCCGCCCTGCACGCGATGAACGGCAACGAGGCGGAAGACGCCATGATTCGCCAGAAGCGGGCCTATGTCCTGGCATCCCGGCGCTATTACCAGGCCTGGCTGCACCACAATGCCCACTACGGGGAAGTGGGTAACGGGGAATGTCCGGACTTTGACGAGGACATGGACGAGTTCATCTATCTGGCCGGACTGCTGTCCGGGCTGCAGGCGCTGAACGCGCAAATCCAGTCCACCTCATCTCTCGGCGTGCCGGCCAACATTGGCTCGGTGGTTGCCCGCGGCACCAGCTGCCTGGACAACGACAAGTGGTGGGGCGCACCGATGGCGCTGCGGGCGACCGTCTGGGCCATGATTCCCGGCGCCCAGCCCAAGGGAGAGGACGCCTTCCAGCGTCTGGAAATCGCCGATGAGCAGGGCAAACAGGCCGGTGTTCGTCTGCCGCACGTGTTCCATGCCATCGCGGCGCTGAACAAGGGCGATCTTGAACAGGTCAAGGCGGTGATCCGCGAGCACGCCGAATCTCTGGAAGAAACACCATCGAACGACGACTGGCGGTTCGTGGATGCGATGGCAACCGAGATGATCGTCGCCATCTCCGACCGGCTCTGGATGGAGAACACCGGCCACCGGACCCCACTCGGTCGGCTCGGGACCTTCTGGGACGATCAACAGGCGCAAGTTGAAACCATGGATCTGGACGACCTTCTGTAATGCTGGGTGCTTCGGAACACGCTGCTGTGCCGGAACGCGGGTTTCGGCGAACCGGGCTGGAGTGGTTTTCATCCCTGCCGGCCTGTCTGCTGCTGTTATCGGTGGTCCTCTTTTCCACCAGCAGTGATATCCATAACCGCATGCTCCAGACCGGGGAGCAGTTATGGAGCGGCTACTACAAACTGAGGATGGACCCGGTTGCACCTACCTGCGACCCGAACCGCAATATCGAAGCCGCGGTCGCGGCTGAAATGGCCAAGGCACCGCCCAGCGATGACCCCATGGCGGCGCTGCTGGGCGCGGAAGAAAAGAACCCGGCCGACGTTCGTTTGGCCATTGAGCGGGCGGTGGCCGACTGCCGTGAAGCGCATCAGAGCTTTCAGCAGCTGCAGGATAAGCTGACCCCCGGCGTCCGGGCGTACCGCACCGTGGAACTGTTTGTCGCCGACCTGATTGCGTTCGGGCTCGAGTCCCAGCGCTACATTCTGGTGATCCTGGTCATGCTGTGCGCCGTCACCGCCACGCTGACCCGTCACCATATCGCCATGCGGGCCATGGAAACCCGCCTCGATTACACCGTCTCTTACACGCTACAGACCATCGCCAATGCCATGTTGCTCGGGTCCAGCGTGATCTTCCGGCAAGCGAGCCTGGGGGCGGAAACGGTGATGTCCAGCGAGGAACTGCTGCTGCACAATTTCTGGATCGCCGGCTTTGCCTGTCTGACTCTGGCCAGTCTGTACCGGTTGTTCCGGGTCCCCGACGACCTGGCTGACGGTGGCAACCTGAACAAGGCTTTCCTGGCGGTGCCGCTCTACACCGTCATGTGCCTGATCTCCGGGACCTACTTCGCGCTGATCGGGCACGCCTCGGGCATTGGCATCTATCTGGGCAAGATGATGGAACTGGCGGACATGTTCCTGAACGTCGGCCTGTACGTCTGGGTGGGCATGATGCTGAAACAGACCCGGCTGGCGACGTTGGTGTTCAACGTGTTCCGGCCCTGGCGGCTGCCGCCGGAAATGCTGGCGGTTGTGGCCGTACTGGTCGCCGCAGTGCCGACCGCCTACACCGGCGCGTCCGGGATTTTCGTCATCGCCGCCGGCGCGGTGGTGTACAGCGAACTGCGGGCCGCCGGTGCCCGCCGTCAGCTGGCGCTGGCGGCAACGGCCATGTCCGGTTCCCTCGGCGTGGTTCTGCGACCCTGTTTGCTGGTTGTGGTCATTGCCTACCTGAACCGGGAGGTCACCACCGACGATCTGTTTGGCTGGGGCATCTGGGTGTTCCTGCTGACCGCCACCATGTTCACCCTGGTGGCCCTGTCGGTGAATCGGCAGAGTCGGTTTGATCTGGCACCGTCGTCGCAGGCGTTTCCGGCCATGATTCAGGCGCTCAAGCCGCTGATTCCTTACGTGCTGGTGATCGCGGCGGTGGTGCTGTTCTACCGGATCGCGCTCAACGTCAGCATGGATGAATTCTCCGCGCCCCGGCTATTGCCGGTGATCATGCTGGCGATTCTGCTGTATGAACACGTCAGTCTGAAAGCCGAGCGCGGCCGGGCGGCGGGTGAAATCAATCATCAGGGGCTGGAGCGCAGCCTGCGCGGCGCCACCAATGACACCACCGCGGAAATCGGCGCGTTGTTGCTGCTGTTAGGGCTGTCGGTCAGTATCGGGGGGGTGATCGAGCGTTCCCACATCATGGAAACCTTCCCGCAGTCGTTCGACAGCGCCTGGTCGGCGATGCTGCTGATGGTGGTGATCCTGGTGATTCTCGGCATGATTATGGACGCCTTCGGCGCGGTTATTCTGGTCACCGCCACGGTGGCCACCATAGCCTACTCCAGCGGCATTCACCCGATCCATTTCTGGATGGTCACGCTGGTGGCTTTTGAGCTCGGTTACCTGAGCCCGCCGGTGGCCCTGAATCATCTGCTGACCCGGCAGGTGGTCGGTGAGGCTGAGGTGACGGCTGCGTTGCAGGAAGGGGACACCTTCTATCAGCGTCACGAACGGATCATCATGCCGCTCATTGCCATGGGCATCTCGCTGGTGTTGGTGGCTTTCGTTCCGCTGCTGTTCTACGCCTGATCGATCGTCCGGGCAGGGTTTGCCCAGGCACAAAAAAAGCGCCGTGCTCTCGCCGGCGCTTTTTTTGTTAGAGGGCGACCGCCCTTAGAGTTTCGGGCCGGCCGCTACGATCGCTTCGGAGACGTCGAACTTCTTGAAGTTGTCGACGAACTGAGCGATCAGTTCCTCGGCTTTGCCGTCGTAGTAATCCGGGCTGACCCAGGTGTTGCGCGGGTTCAGCAGCTTCGGATCGACACCCGGTACATGCTTGGGGACATCCAGGTTCAGCTTGTCCAGGTGCTCGGTTTCGACGTCGTCCAGATCGCCGTTCTGGATCGCGGCGATGATGGCCCGTGTGGTCGGGATGCTGAAGCGCTGACCTTCGCCGTAGGGGCCACCGGTCCAGCCGGTGTTGACCAGGAAGACCTTGCTGCCGAACTCGTCCATCCGCTTCATCAGCAGTTCGGCGTAGACGCCGGCCGGACGCGGGAAGAACGGCGCACCGAAGCAGGTCGAGAAGGTCGACTTCAGTTTGGACGAGGAGCCCATCTCGGTGGAGCCCACCAGCGCGGTATAGCCGCTCAGGAAGTGATAGGCGGCGCCTTCGCGGCTCAGGATCGACACCGGCGGCAGAACGCCGGTCATGTCGCAGGTCAGGAACACGATGTGCGACGGCTCACCGGCCCGGTTCTCGAGTACACGCTTTTCCACGTGCTCAAGCGGATAGGCGCAGCGGGAGTTTTCGGTCAGCGATACGTCGGTGTAGTCCGGTTCGCGGGTATCCGGATCGATGACCACGTTTTCCACGATGGCACCAAAGCGGATGGCGTTCCAGATGATCGGTTCGTTTTTCTGGCTCAGGTCGATGCACTTGGCGTAGCAACCGCCTTCGATGTTGAACACGGTGCCTGGGCCCCAGCCGTGCTCGTCATCGCCGATCAGGTAACGGTTGGGATCGGCGGACAGGGTGGTTTTGCCGGTGCCGGACAGGCCGAAGAACAGGGTGGTCTGGCCATCTTCGCCGACGTTGGCGGAGCAGTGCATCGGCAGTACGTCTTTCTCCGGCAGCAGGAAGTTCTGCACCGAGAACATGGCTTTCTTCATCTCGCCGGCATAGTGCATGCCGGCCAGCAGCACCTTGCGCCGGGCAAAGTTGATGATGACGCAGCCGTTGGAGTTGGTGCCGTCGCGCTCCGGTACACACTCGAAGTTGGCGGCGTTGAGAATCTGCCACTCCTGCTTGTCGGCCGGATTGTAGCTGTCCGGGCGAATGAACAGGTTGCGGCCGAACAGGTTCTGCCAGGCCGTTTCGGTGGTCATCTTGACGGGCAGGTAGTGCTCGGGGTCGGCGCCGACGTGTACGTGAGACACAAACTGGTCTTTTTCGGCAATGTACGCTTCCACGCGATCCCACAGGGCGTCGAACTTTTCCGCGTCGAACGGCCGGTTGATGGGGCCCCACTGGATGTCGTCGGCCGTGCTGGGCTCCTCGACGATGAAACGGTCCATGGGAGACCGGCCAGTACGGTCACCGGTGCGAACCACCAGGGAACCATTGGAAGCCAGCTGGCCTTCGCCGCGTGCCAGCGCCAGCTCGACCAGTCTTGCTGTACTCAGATCATTATAAGTGTTGCTCACTTCGACCTCGCCCTCGGGATGTCTTCGTGATTGTTCAGGCCGTCGCCCCAGAAACTGACGGAAATCTGAACAATCGGGTCAATTCAGGCGCGCTATTATGCCAGAGACGCAGGTAAAAAACGACTGCCCTGAAAGCCGCGTCAGGAGCGGCTTTCAGGCAGATTCGGACGGTCTTTAATGGAGTGTGTGGCCGGTGAAAAGATGATCAACGTCGTTGCGGTCGAACCGGTAATGGGCGTGACAGAACTGGCAGTCCATTTCAATGCTGCCCTGCTCATCCAGAATGCTGTAGCACTCGTCCCGACCGATGGCTTCGAGCGCAGCCAGGGTGCGCTCCCGCGAGCAGCTGCATCGGAAGGCGACGGACTCCGGATCAAACACACGCACCGTTTCCTCATGGAACAGCCGGTGCAGCAGCGTCTCGCTATCCAGCTCCAGCAGCTCCTCGGCTTTCACCGTCCGGGCCAGGTGGTTGACTCTGTCCCACAGCTCGTCGTCCTGTTCAGTGTGGCCCGGCATACGCTGTAACATCAGCCCGGCAGCGCCCTGATCGTCGGCGAACAGGAACAGACTGGTCGCGATCTGTTCGGAACGTTCGAAATAGTCTTCCAGACAGCCGGCCAGGCTGGCGGACTCCCGAGGCACCACGCCCTGATAGCGCTGGCCGCTGGCCGGGGTGATGGTGATCGCCATCCGGCCTTCGCCGAGCAGGGCGTTGAAACCGTCTTCGCCAATGGAGTGTTCGTCAAACCGCGCCAGGCCCCGGATGCAACGGTCGTGACTGCATTCGGCCATCAGCGTGCGTACCGGGCCTTCGCCCTGGGCCTGCAGCGACAGGGTGCCCTCGAATTTCAGCGACGAACTCATCAGCACGCTGGCCACCAGGGACTCGCCCAGCAGTCGGCGCACCGAATCGGGATAGGGGGCCTGGCCGCCAATTTCCTGGAAGCTCGCGTTCAGCCGGACCCAGGCTCCGCGCACCTGGCTGTGCTCGAAAATAAAGCGTTGAAACTGGTCACGGGATGCCATGGTTAGTCTCCTGAAACAATCTGGAACATCAAATCTCGGGGCTGCGCCGGCCAGGTACGTTGTCAGAGGCCGTTTTGCTCACGAAAGCGCTGAATGTCGCGGCGATCTTTCTTATTCGGGCGACGTGCCGGCGGCAATTGGGCGGCCTGCATGGTTTTGCGCTGCCAGGCCAGCTCTTCCCGGCGCTTCACGCTGTCGTCGGTCTCGTGGTAGAGCGTCTGCGCTTCCGGCGCACTGCGCCGGCGGTCACTGATGGCATCGACGATGACGACTTTTTCCTGCCAGCCCAGGCGGAGCGTCACCTGGGCCCCGGTTTCCACGATTTTTCCGGGTTTGGTGCGCTGATTGTTGTAGTGGACCTTGCCGCCCTCGATGGCTTCCTTGGCCAGGGATCGGGTTTTGTAAAAGCGCGCGGCCCAGAGCCATTTGTCGAGCCGTACCTTCTGTTCGTCCGCAAGTGCTGCCGTCATGTCTCCTCACCTGATGGGCGTATGAACCGATTATAGCCGCCTCATGGGTTGGATGGCACTGTCTGGCGTTGCCTCAGCGCCGGCAGGACTTCGTCGAAATGGTGGATGCCGGGGATCTCCGGGTGGGCGTCCCGTGCCGGCTCGCGGCTGTCGGGCGCGAGAATTGCCAGGCACTGGCCAATGCCGGCAGCCCGGGCGCTTTCCAGCACCGGGAAACTGTCATCCACCAGCAGGGTAGTGTCGGCGTGGTAGGGGGTGCGCTGGCGCAGGTCCTGCCAGAACGTCGGGTCTTCCTTGGCTTTGCCCAGTTGATGGCTGGAGACGATGGCCTGCACGTGACGGTCCAGCCCGGTGCGCTCCAGTTTCAGCGCGAGCGGATCGGGGTGGCAATTGGTAACGATGACCGAGTGCAGCCCGGCGGCGTTCAGGGCCTCGAGAAATTCGGTGGCACGTGGCCGGTAGCCGATGCGATCACTCACTTCGGCTTTCAGGCCGGTGATGTCGAGCGACAGTTTTTCGCTCCAGTAATCGGTGCAGTACCAGTTCAGTGTGCCCCGTTCCGCCATGATCATGGGAATCAGGGTGTCTTTGGCGTCCTGTGGATGCAGGTCAAAGTGGTCGGCATAGCGCCGGGGCAGGTGTTCAAGCCAGAAGTAAGAGTCGAAATGCAGGTCGAGCAGCGTGCCATCCATATCGAGGAACACGGTTTCGACCGAGGACCAGTTCACCATAACCAAAACAGCCTGAGAAAGTGTCTTCTCAGGCTGCCGAAAATGGCTTGCCAAGGCAAGCCGGGGAACTACGGATCTGACGAATCAGTTGCTGCTTTGCTCGACGGTGTCCGGCTTGCGCCCGGTCCGGCTGCAACCAAGGCAGCGCACGAACGTGGCCTTGGCCGGCCCGACCACCAGCACTTCTCCGGCTTCTCCGGCATTGCCGCCCAGTGCCGAAAAGGGCAGGGAGACGACGTAGACCACGCTGCCGATGATGGTGGTGGCAAGCAGAACGGGACGAACGAACAGCGCATCACCCGTCATCGCCAGGGCTGTTGGGGTTTCGTCCACAGCCTGAGCATGGCCCAGTGAGGAAAACGCCATCAGACAGGCCGCCACGGTGGCGATAAGGGTGCGGGAAATCTTGCGGGTCATGGTACGGTCTCCTGAACTTTTCGCCCTTTATTGTAGACGGTGGGCCTAAATCCTCCGTTAACTATGAATCATATTTGCGCATTTTCAAACGCTTTTTCGTTGCAAATTGTGCCTGCGGCCCGATTCAGCGCTGACACCGCGGGCAGTACACGGTCGCGCGGTTGTTCATGCGGATTTCCCGGAGCGCGGTGTGGCACGTGCTGCAGGGTTCGCCGGCGCGGCCATACACCAGCAGTGACTGGGCGAAGTAGCCGGGTTTGCCATCGCTGTTGACGAAGTCCCGCAGCGTGGTGCCGCCCATCAGGATGGCTGCGCTCAGGGTTTCCTGAATCGCTTCGGCCAGGCGATGGTAACGGTCAAGGCTGATGCGCCCGGCGCTGCGTTTGGGGTGAATGCCGGCCTTGAACAGCGCTTCGTTGGCGTAGATGTTGCCGACGCCCACCACCACGTGGTTGTCCATAATGAACGATTTGACCGGCGTTTTCTTGCCCCGTGACAGCCGGAACAGTAGGGCGCCACTGAACTCCGGTGACAGCGGCTCAGGGCCCAGAGTGGCGAGCAGTGGATGCGGTTGGTCGGGGTCGGCCCACAGCCAGCAGCCAAAGCGTCGGGGATCGTTGAAGCGCAGGATGGTGCCGGAGGCTAGGATCACATCGACGTGATCGTGGCGCAGGGCCGGACTGTTGTCGGTGATCACCCGGAGGCTGCCGGACATGCCCAGGTGAACGATCACCGAGCCACCGTCCAGATCGATCAGCAGGTACTTGGCCCGACGGCTCACGCGCCGGATCACCTGGCCTTCGGCGCGCGCCGGCAACTCATCCGGTACCGGCCAGCGCAGGCGGGGCTCCCGGACGATAACTTTGCGGATGACCTGGCCTTCGCAGTGGGGCGCGATGCCTTGGCGAGTGGTTTCAACTTCCGGTAATTCGGGCACGGGATACTTCTCCAGGGTTGTGATCGCGGGCGGCGACGAATGTGCAGCAAATAAGTGTAATCAGTAACAAATAGATGACCAATCGAGGTTGTTGGTGCGAACAGCTGTACGCTAAAGTAGAGGGGCTGGTTTGTTTTCCCTTCGAGTGATTGCGATATCCCCCTGACGTTTCGCCCGCCGAACTGCTGCAAGCCGTGTTTTGATGGAAATTTGAGGATTGATTATGTGGTACAACGGTCTTCTCGACCTGACGGTGATGCAGCTGGTGCTGGTCGCGCTTGGGATGACTCATCTCACCATTGT
>JBPEXU010000157.1:0-5317 GCA_052031225.1 Marinobacter sp.
CGTGCATCGCCGGGGAGGTCTTCAGCATCGAACGGGTGCCGGAGCTGGCGGAGCAGGCCCGCCAGGCTCTGGCGTCGGAAGGCTTTGACAATGTGACCGTGATTTGCGGCGACGGCTCCGAAGGCTGGCCGGAGGCCGCTCCCTACCAGGGTATATCGGTGGCGGCGGGGGCGCCGGCGGTGCCGGAGGCCATGAAGCGCCAGCTGCGCGTCGGCGGCCGCCTGGTGATTCCGGTCGGCGACCGCCACGGCTCGCAGATGCTGGTGCAGGTCACCCGTACCGAGGATGAACGCTTCGATACCCAAACCCTGGGCGGCGTCCGCTTTGTCCCCCTGCTCGGCGAGCAGGGCTGGCGTGACCGCGACTAGAGCTTGGCGTGGGTGCTTTCGAAAATTTTGTCGGCCGAGGCGGCGACAAAGCCACTGTAAAGTTTGCCGTCGGGCTTGGGATAGCGCAGGGCAAACTCGTAGAAACAGCTAGGAATTACCGCCTCCTGGTCGCTGAACCGAACCGGCACCCGATCCGCCATGGTGGAGGACTGCTCCAGCAGATCCGCCGGTGAGCCTTTCACCTCGCCACCGGAAGCGTTAACGGTAAAGCCGTTGTCCTTCAGCAGCTGGTTCATCTCGGCCGGGGTGCGAATGGTTTCCAGATGGTTGAGGCTGACGGTGAAGTGGTTGGCCCGGTAGCCCCAGGCGGCCAGCCACGCGGCGTACTCGCTTTCTTCCAGCAGCGCCTGATACAGCTCGTAGCTGATTTGCCAGTGTCGCCCGGAATACAGGAAGTTGTCGGCGGTTACGGCGTCCGCTGCAACCTGCGACACCAGATCGCGCACGGTGGCCTGGAGCTGGGGCGAAAACTCTTCCACCAGCAGCTCGGAAATAAACACCTTGGGCGCGTTCGGGTCCGGGTGCTCATAGTGGCGGGCGTAGAGCTTCTTGGCCTCGAAATGGTACTCACCCCCGGCCTGGTAGCCGAGCGCCAGGAAATGGGCAGCCAGTGCGTCCAGGCCCACCGGTGCCAGGTTGAAGGTGCGCAGGGCGATGTGGTCGTTGACCACCGGAGCGGATTCCCGTTCCGCCAGCAGGGCGTGGATGCGCTCGGCCGACGGGGTCACGGCCCGGTAGTCGTCCCAGAGGTGGTCAAACAGGGTGGTCAGATCAGTGTGCATAGTGCCTCTTTCCAATGTGGTCCATGGGGGCGGCTTTGGCGTTGGCTGCTTCGCTGGTCAGCGGCAGTATCCACGCGGTCTGGGTTTCATCGAGCCGCAGTGATCGGGCGACCTGCCCGGACACCGTCACCGACTGGCCGGTTGGGTCGGCCAGTGCCTGATCGGTCACCGTCGCCCGGAAGCTGGCGCCGCGCCCGGCCGCGACAATGGTGGGCGCCGGAGCGGTCAGGTCCGGCAGGGCAATCACCGAATCGGACACGGTGACCCGGGACGGCCGCGACAGGCGAACGCTGCGAATTTCCGAGCGTCGGCATTCCACCGTCGGGCCGGCGTCAAACAGATCCACGTAGCCTTTGTGGCGGAAGCCTTCTTTTTCCAGCATGCGCAGCGCCGGTCGGGTCTGGGGATGGACCTCGCCGATCACCGCCCGCGCCTCCGGGCTCATCAGCTGGGTATACAGCGGATGGGCCGGCATCAGCTCGTCAATGAAACCAGTATAGCCAGCGCCCACCAGGCGTGTGGCCGAGGCAAACTCGATGTCGACGAAATGTTGCCGCAGCCAGTTCCAGAACGGGCTCTGACCGTGCTCGTCGGAGACTCCGCGCATTTCCGCAATCACGGTATCGGAGAACCGCCCGGGCTCCTGGGCCATGAACAGGAACCGCACCCGGGACAGCAGCTTGCCGGCGTTGGCCCGGCGAAAGGCCGGGCGCAGGTACAAAGAACAGATTTCGGTACAGCCCCGGTAGTGGTTGCATCGAGTCAGGGTTTCCATGCGCTTGCGCAGGCCCAGATCCCGGGAGTGATGCACCACCGTATGACGCTCGAAGTGAATCAGCGGGCGCTCGTGGCCGGCCATCGCCTCGATGCCGGTGGTGCCCATAATTTCGCCGGTGTCTTCGTCTTCCAGCACGAACAGGTAGTGTTCGTCCTCGGGGGTGTGGACCGTGCGCTCGAAACTGCGCACGGAATGCTCGATCTTGCGGGCAAGGGCATCGCGATCGGGCATCAGCGAGGTAAAGCCGGGGCCGGATTCCTCGGCGATCTGGTACAGGGCATCCAGGTCGGACTGTGCAATCGGTCTGATAATCATGGCCGTACTTCCCAGTGATTCCTGACGCCAGTATGTCCGGCCCAACCGCCGATTTGGAGTTTCAAAATGCACGAAACGAGCTAGAATCGTGTCAAATTGATAAATAAGGCTGGCAATATGGCTGAAAACGCGATTAGCGCTCAGGATCAGAAGCTGCTGTTGCTGCTGCGTCGCAATGCCCGGGCGAGCATTACCGAGCTGGCCCGGGCTCTGCACGTATCTCGGTCAACGGTGCAGAACCGGATCGCGCGACTGGAACGGGCCGGCATCATCCGGGGCTATTCGGTGGAGCTGGGCGGGGAGTACCTGAGCCATCAGGTCGAGGCGCACGTGTCCATCAAGGTGATTCAGAAACTGACGGCACGCACCAATGCCGCGCTGGAAGACATCAGTCAGGTGGCGCAGCTGTTTTCAGTCAGTGGTGAGTACGATCTCATTGCCATTGTCCGCGCCCAGTCGCTGGAAGAGCTGAGCGCCGTGCTGGACGACATCGGCAACCTCGAAGGCGTGGAACGGACCAACTCGGCGGTGGTTCTGGAAACCAAGTTCCGGCGCTGAGAGCGGGCAGCGGTCGAACCGGTCAGCCTGGTTCAGGCCCCGAGCATACCGGCGGAGGCGCAGTACAGGAACGCGGCGGAGCCCAGCAGAATCATGCCCCAGGCCGGGAAAATCAGGAACGAGCGAGTCGAAGTTCTCATGGTCATCTCCTGCAGTGATAGACGTCGATACGCGCCTCTACCCACTGTAGATCAGTCTTGACCAATGTCACGAAGGTTTTTGAGAGGTGCGTCCCAACGCCGGTGGAAATCGCCAACCGCAGCGGCGGTAAATGCTATTGAGGCTTTCCGGAACTCGTCTACTATGAATCATGGCCTTCGCTGACGGTCACGGCGCAGACCGGTAAGTAACAATAACAACAAGGAGTTTCCCGATGGCGGTAGATCCCCGCAAGCAGACTTCGCTGCATTGTCTCTATTACTGGGCGGAGCAGACCCCGGACAAGGTGTACCTGACCCAGCCGTTCCCCGATGGCCGGGTTGAAGACATTACCTGGCGCCAGGCCGCGGATCAGGTGTCGCGTATGGCCGCGTATCTGAACAGTCTGGCGTTGCCGGCGCGCTCGAACATCGCCATTCTCGGTAAGAACAGTGCCCACTGGATTCTCTCGGATCTGGCGATCTGGGCCGCCGGCCACGTCAGTGTGCCGCTGTACCCGACCTTGAACGGCGAGTCCGCCGCCTACATTCTGGAGCACAGCGAGGCGAAGCTGCTGTTTCTGGGCAAGCTCGACGGCACCGCCGATGGCTGGAACGACATCAAGGACCACCTGCCTCCCGATCTGCCCATCGTGTCATTGCCGCTGTCGCCGCGGGACGATACCCCCAAGTGGCTGGAGATTATCGCCGGGCAGGCCTCGGCGGAGCCAAAACTGCCCGATCCGGACGATCTGGCCACCATCGTTTACACCTCCGGCAGCACCGGTCGCCCGAAGGGGGTGATGCACAGCTTCCGCACCATGATCTCGGTTGCCGACGGCCTGCAGCAGTTGTTCCCGGTCAGTTCCGACGAACGCATGCTGTCCTACCTGCCACTGGCCCACGTGGCCGAGCGGGCGGCGGTCGAAACCCAGTCGCTGTATTACGGCTTCCACCTGTACTTTGCCAACTCGCTGGAAACCTTTCAGGAAGATCTGCAGCGGGCCCGGCCGACCCTGTTCTTCTCGGTGCCCCGGCTGTGGATGAAGTTCTACCTGGGCGTCAATGCCAAGCTGCCGCCGAAGAAGCAGAAACTGCTGTTCAGCATTCCGATTCTGCGGTCAGTGGTGAAGAAAAAAGTGCTGAAACAACTGGGGCTGGATCACTGCCGGGCCGCGCTGACCGGCGCCGCGCCGTTATCGGCGGAGATCATCGACTGGTACCGGAATCTCGGCCTCGAGCTGCTGGAGGTGTATGGCATGTCGGAGAACTTCGGTTACTCCCACGCCAATCGTCCGGGCCAGGCCAAGGTCGGTACTGTGGGCATGGCCAATCCGGGGGTGGAGCACCGGATCGGTGAGGGCGGCGAGGTGCAGGTGAGAAGTCCGGGCCAGATGCTGGGCTATTTCAAGAACCCGGAGAAAACCCGGGAAGACGTCACCGACGACGGCTTTCTGAAAACCGGCGACATGGGCGAAATCGACCGCGACGGTTGCCTGCGGATTACCGGCCGGGTCAAGGATCTGTTCAAAACCTCCAAGGGCAAGTACGTGGTACCGGTGCCCATCGAAAATCGCTTCAACCACCCCAAGGCGGAAGTGGTCTGCGTCGCCGGCGCCAACCAGCCGCAGCCGTGCCTGATGGTGCTGCTGTCCGAGGAGGCCCGGGATGAGCTGGCCAATGGCGGCGACCGCTCGGCGCTGGAACAGGAACTGGCCGATCAGCTAGACGCGGTAAACGCCGAGTGTGAAGCGCACGAGAAAGTGGCGTTCGTGGTGGTGGTCAAGGAGCCCTGGACCATGGAAAACGGGATGCTGACGCCCACCATGAAAATCAAGCGCAACGTGATCGAGGACTTCTACAACCGCAAGATGGACGAGTGGTTTGGTCAGCGCCGCAAGGTAATCTGGGAGTTCTGAGCCGGCGCCGGGGGCGTGCGCCGCTCAGGCGCCGCCCTCTGGCTGAGCCATGTCCTGAGCCGCTTCCTCGACCTCGCGCTGGACGCGCCGGAGCTTGCGGCGCAGTGCTTCGCCGAGCCGGCGGAACGCCGCCCGGGTGTACTGGCGCCGGACCTCGACACCGTTGTGGAGGATGCTGGACGGCAGGGGCCGGACGGGGGCGTTGGTCATCGGGGGCATGCGTCTTCCTCCTTTACTTTTTATCAGTGAAATTGCTGGGTATTTGATCAGTTGGCGGGCATTTTATGATCAATTTTCTGCCCCACGAATACGCTGAAATCCCTATGCCGACGATGGAGAAATCGTCACCTTTTTCTGCCCCCATCCGGTTGCTTCGGCGCACCTGCTCATGCCATAAACTGCAGCTCCTATGGCCGAATAATTGAGAGAAAACCATGCG
>JBPEXU010000158.1:0-8579 GCA_052031225.1 Marinobacter sp.
CACAAACTGCAGCCGGGCCTCTGCGGGAAGCCCGCTGATCGCCGTCCGCCACTGGCGATGGCCGTGGATCAGGCGGGCGGCGACCACCCGGCGGCCCTCGACGTAGCGCACGCCCGGCTGCTGGGTCAGTCCATAAAGTGCGGTGGCGTTGATCGGGTCGGTCAGGGTTGCCGTCACATCCTGTTGCTGAACCCGACTGAACTGGGCATGGACCATCAGCGACACCGAATCAAACTGAAAGTTTCCGACCAGAACAATGGCCGTGGCCATGCCCACGCCGAGTACCGAGAACAGCGCCCGTCCGGGTCGGCGCAACAGCTGTCGGACGATCATGCGTGAGGGTTGGCTCAACCAGCCGGGTGCAAACCAGCGCTCGAACGAATTTGGCCGAAACCGGGCTGGCCCTTCCGGCCTCATCGCTTCGGCAGGCGGCAACACCACCGCCCGCCGGATCGCCTGAACCCCACCCAGACACGCCACCAGCAAGGTAACTGCCGCGACCAGCACCAGCCAGCGCCAATCCAGTTGGAACAACAGCGCGGGAAAACGGTAGTACTCCATGTACATGGAACTGAGCCCATCTCCGGCCCACAGGCCGATGGCCATACCCAGCAGCAGCCCAAGAACGGTAATGGTCAGGATCAGTTGGGTGTAATGCCAACCCACCTGGAGATTGCGATATCCAAACGCTTTGAGGACGGCAATGATGTCGCGCTGAGTGCTGATCGTCCGATCGATTACCACATTGAGCAGGAACATGGCCACGGTCATGAAAATGAACGGAAACACGATCGCCATAACCCGGAGCTGTTCCAGTTCATCGCTGAGAAAACGATGGGAGAACTGATCGCTCCGGCCAAATGCCCCGGTCGATCCGTACGGCGCCAGTAACCGATCCAGCGCCTCGATAACCGAGGCGACCGGCGCATCCGGTTCGGTCCTTAGTACCAGGCTGTTAAAGGCACCGGTCATGTCCATGGCCGCCGCCAGTGCCTCCTGCCCCATCCAGATCACGCCGTAGCGCCGGTAGTCCGGCAACATGCCGCCAGGCGGGATGACGTAGACAAATTCCGGCGACTCCACCACCCCGACAATCCTCAGCGTCTGCCGACGACCGTTTACGATGGCTGCAAACTGATCGCCTGGGCGCAGGTCGTGGGCATCGGCAAAACTCCCGATCACCGCGACTTCCTGCGACCGGCCATGAACCGGTAAACGCCCGTGCCTGACGTAGAGCCGATTGACACTGGGCTGCCCGGTCGGTGGCAGTGAAACCAGCTGAGCGGTGACCGGCTCATCGAAGCCGGCAACGTCCAGCTTGGCCCCCGCTTCCACCCGCGCACTCAGCCGGCTGACGCCGGGTATCGCCGCGACCCGCGGGAGCAGGTGTCTTGGCGCCCGCTTTACCGACACGAACACATCCGCGAACTGGTGCTCGTCGTAATAGGCGAGCCGGGTGGTCTGCAACGACGCGTAGTTCACCAGCGACATCACGCACACCGCCACACCACCGGCAATCACCAGGACGATGGCGAAGGCCTGTCCCCGCATCTGCCAGAGTTCGCGGCGGATTTTGGTGTTCAGCGCGGGGGTCAACCAGGACACGTCATCACCAACTCAGCGTCGCTGGCGCCTGCCGCTGGGAATTCCGATACTCGCCACTGATCCTGCCGTCCGACAGGGTGATGACCCGGTCTGCCATCGCGGCGATGGCGGCGTTGTGCGTGATGATGACGGTGGTGGTGCCGGTCTGACGATTGGCCTGTTCGAGGGCCTCCAGAACCAGAATGCCGGTCCTGGAATCCAACGCCCCGGTGGGCTCATCGCACAACAGCACGGCCGGCTGCTTGGCAATCGCCCGGGCAATGGCAACACGTTGCTGCTCGCCCCCGGAGAGCTGGGCGGGAAAATGATCCTGGCGCGGGCCCAACCCCACCATGTCCAGCGCCTGCTCCGGCGTCATCGGCGAAACGGCAATCTCGGTCACTGCAGCGACGTTCTCCCGCGCCGTCAGGCTTGGAATCAGGTTGTAGAACTGGAACACAAACCCGACATGATTACGGCGATAGCGGGTGAGTTCCGCGTCGCTGGCCTGGCTGAGGTCGGTCTCCCGGTAGTGCACCTCGCCAGTTGACGGCACATCCAGACCACCCAGGATGTTCAGCAGTGTCGATTTCCCGGAGCCGGAGGCGCCCAGCATGACCACCAGCTCGCCGGCAAAGAGGTCAAGATCGACACCCCGAAGGGCATGCACCTGGACCTCGCCCTGATCGTAGACTTTGGTCAGCGCCCGCACTGAAAACACGCGCTCCCTGCCTGCTGGGCCCGTCCCTGACATTGTCGGCCGTCAGTCGCCGGCGCAATCGACACAGAGCGTGGTGTACGGCAGCACCTGCAATCGGCGCGGGTCGATGGCCTGACCACAGGATTCACACTCGTCGCCAACCCCATTGGCGATACGCTCCAGCGCTCGCTCGATCTGGGCCAGTTCGAGCCGGGTTTCGGATTCCAGCGAATCCACCACTTCGTCGTTCTGGGTCTGGGTCGCCTGCTCCTCGAAGTCTTTTTCCAGCGCACCGTCCTTGCGCTGCTGGTGCGCTTCGTAGCGCGCCAGGCGTGCCTTCAGGTCCGCCCTCAGGGCTTCCAGTTCGGACTGTCTGCTGCTCATACTTGCCTCCTGCCAGCATCTCTGCTCGTATCTGCCTACACTAAAGCATAAGCTGAACCCTGGATTGACACTTGTCAAAATCCCGCCGGAACAGCTTAGGCACAATGAGCCCATGTCCCCAATCCGGACATAACAACGATTTCAAGGGGTTGAGAATCGCCACAACAATGAGCAATCCGGAGACAGCCGTTATGGGGCAATCGGTTCCCCTGTCACGAATCATGCACAGCGGCGTATTGCTGCAGTGCCCGGCCAGCACCCCAATCTCGGAAGCGGCGGCACTGATGAGCGAGCAAGGGGTCAGCTCGATCCTGATCACCGATCGGAACGAAATCGTCGGCATCTGGACGGAACACGATGCCCTGGCGGTGGACTTCGCCGACCCGGAGCAATTCCAGCGCCCGGTGGGCGAGGTCATGAGTTCGCCGGTGCTGTCCCTGCCCCACGATATGGACGCGGGCGAAGCGGCGATCCGGTTCCGGGACCAGGGCAAACGACACTTTCTGGTGGTCGACGACCAGAAAAAACCGGTTGGCATCGTGTCCCAGACCGATCTGGTCCTGAATCAGGGCCTGGAACCCTACCTCCGGCTACGGGAGGTGCGAACCGCCATTCCCCATCCGCCCCTGGTGGTGGACGGCCGGATGCCGTTGTCGGAGGTCGCCCGGCAGATGCACCAGCACCACGCCGATGCCGTGGTGGTGGACTGCCACGACGAAGGCCTGGGTATCCTCACCGAGCGGGATATGGTGCGCCTGATTGCCCGGCACACCGCCAACACCGAGGCACGTGAGGTGGCGACCCGGCCACTGCTGACGGTAAACGCGGAAGACCCGCTGATTCAGGCCCGGGATCTGCTGCTGGAGCACCGCATACGGCACTTGGCGGTGGTCGACGAAACCGGCACGGTCTCCGGCCTGATCGGCTACCACGACATGCTCTCGGGCGCCGAACAGATGTACCTGGACGATCTTCGGCGTGCACTCGAGCAGCGGGACGAAGCCCTGGCCCGATCCCGCAAGACCCTGCAACTGGCCGAACGGGTCATCGAGTCCTCGTTCGAGGGCATCATGATTACCGACGATCAGGTTCGAATCGAGTTTGTAAACCCCGCCTTCTCCTACCTGACCGGCTACCAGCGCGACGAAGTGATTGGCAAAACCCCGGAAATCCTGTCGTCCGGGCGCCATGACGGCGAGTTCTACCAGCGCATGTGGCAATCACTGAACACCCACGGCTACTGGCGCGGTGAGATCTGGAACCGACGAAAGGACGGTGAATTGTATCTGGAGCTGCTGACCATCACCGCCATCAGGGACGACAGCGGCAAAACCACCCACTACGCCGGGCTGTTTACCGACATTACCCAGAACCGGAAAAATGAGGAGCAAATCCGTCAGCTGGCCTACTACGATGCCCTGACCGGCGTGCCGAACCGGCGGTTGCTTGAGGACCGGCTCGACCATGCCATCCGGCACGCGCACCGCAAGGAGCTGATGCTCGCGGTGCTGTTCATCGATCTCGATCACTTCAAGGAGATTAACGACACCCTGGGCCATGCCGTGGGCGACGAGCTGCTAGTGCAGTTTACCCGCCGTGTCCAGCAGTGCCTGCGCGAGGACGACACCCTCGGACGTCTGGGCGGTGACGAATTTGTCGTGCTACTGCCGGAGATGGACCAGCTGGACGACGTCACGGCCGTCGCCCAGCGGCTGATTGAGATCAACGCGGCCCCATACGTCATCAACGGGCGGGCCTTGACCATCGGCGCCAGCATCGGTGTCAGCGTCTACCCCGACGACGGCACCACCGTGGAGGAACTGCTGCACGGCGCCGATGCCGCGATGTACCGGTCCAAGCGGGACGGCCGAAACCTGTTCTCGTTGGTCAGCCCAGCTCAGCCGGACAGCAGCTCGATCGGATAACGAATGGTCGTCCGGTCGACGCCGGGCTTGGCACCGAAGTCCACCAGGCGCAACCGGTTGCAGATTTTCTGCTCCAGCGCCGGCTCGTTCAGGGTCGACTCCACCACCGAGCACCGGGAGACCGAACCGCTGGCTTCGATCACCAGTTCCGGCGTTATGCTGCCTTGCAGCGACGGTTTTCTGCGCAGCGCCCGATTGTAGATGCTGTAAATCGCGGCTTTGTTGGCGTCCATCGTGCGCCGCAGTTCTTCCTTGCTGCGGGTACGGGCCGCGGCCTGACGCTGCTGCTCCCGAACCTGCTCGCGGGCGGCCGCCACCTGCTGTACCTGCGCCACCTCGGTGCGCTCGCGCTCGGCCAGCGCCAGCTGTCGGGTTTCACGCTCCAGCGCTTGCTCGTTCACGCCGGCGCTCCGAGCGGTCTGGGCCGCCCTGGCCGCCAGTGCATCCGAGGTTTTGCGCGCAATCGGTTCGGCGGTTCGGGTCACCGGCGCGTCCAGTTTCACCGAGTTGGCCAACGCACTGAGCTTCGACAGCTCATTGCCCATGGCCAGAATGCCGGTGTTTTTGGCTTTCTCCCGGGCCTGGGCAACCTCCTCCGGTTTTGGCGTCGGTTCGGGTTTGGGTTCCGGTTTCTTCGCCACCTGAGGCTCGGGAACCGGCTCGGGTTTGGGCTCCGGCTTCGCCTGCTCCGGCGGTTTTTCTTCCGGTTTCGGCTTCTCGGGCTCGGGTTCCGGCATCACCGGCTTGGGCGGTTCTTTCTTCTCGATAATGAGTTTGGCCAGCTGCGGCGGCAAGGCCTCGCGCTCTTTGCGATCCGGCTCCGGCAACTCCACCCACGCCACATAAAGGCTCACGGCCAGGAACAGCGGCGCGATCAGCAGAGAAATCGCCGTCAGCCGTTTTTTCTCGCCCTGCTCCCCGCTCCAGGGCAGTTGGTGTCGGTAATCCATCGCGTCAGGCTCCCTGTTCCGTACGCTGGTTCACCGCCAGGGAAATACTGGCGTAACCGGCGTCCACACAGGTGGACATGATTTTCTTGAGCAGTTCGTAGGGCAGTTCGCGATCGGCCAGGATGGTAATCGGACGCCCCGCCTCCGGTGCCGGCGCCGCCGAACGGCTCGCCTGGTACAGGAGTTCCTCTTTCAGCGTGGGCTCCACCTGGCCATCAAAGCCCTGGAAGCTGTCCCGTTTCACCACCGGCCGGCCATTGACCAGAATGTCCTGATCGGTCACTGTCAGCGCCAGGACGTCATCGGGCTGCTGTTCGGCCGTCGAATCCGGCAGTTTGATGGTGCTGTTCTGGGTCAGGACCTGCACCTCCGAGGACGAATTCACCATCAGGAAGAACACCAGAATGGTGAAAATGTCCATCAGCGACACCAGGTTCATCTTGCCCTGCTGCTGATTGCGCCGGTAATGGCGTTTCTGGCGGCGTGCCTTGGCCGACTCTTTCATGAGCTCACCTCCCCAGTCGGTGCGGCGTTGACGCTGGCGTTCGCATTACCGGTGCTGTCTTCCTGCGGGGCATCGCCCAACGAGATATCCGGGAACAGCTCGGCCTGTACCACGTCGCCGGCCACGACGGCGTCATAGGACCGGACCGTGTCCATGACCGTCACCAGCGTCTGGTAGGAGGTCTTGCGCGAGGGCATGATGATAACGTCTTTCTTGTCTGGCACCCGGCTCTTGAGCTCTTTCATGACGTCTTTCAGCAACGCGAAGTCATACTGCCCATCTTGTTGGGGAATGGACTTGATCACGCCCCCCTGGTTGTCGGCAACCACCAGGCGATCCGGGAAGATCACCACCTGAATCTGCAGCTCTTCCGCCTGCTGCTCGCTCAGACTTTCCCCAGTGGGGAAGTTGAGTTCCAGCACGCTGGTGTGCGCGAACACCATGTTCAGAAGCAGGACCGGAACCAGCACGATCATCAGGTTCATGAACGGCGTAATGTCCAGATCCGCTTCGCTCTGTAGCCGACGATGTTTCCGTCTCATGGCCGGAGTTCCTTGTGGTGTCGGTCAGGCGGCAGAGCCGGCCGGTGCGGCGGCGCGAGCGGCGGTGTTACCGGCCGGCGCGCTGGTTTGGGACTTGGCGGCGGCGCTGTTGTTGCCCTCGCTGAGCAGGTTCAGAACCTTGATGCCGGCCATTTCAAAGCTGTCCACCAGTTCGTTGGTCTTGGTCTGCAGCAGAGAATGGATCAGCAGCATGGGAATCGCCGACATCAGGCCGAAAGCGGTGGTGTTCATCGCCACCGAAATACTCTGGGACAGCAGGCTGGCTTTTTGCGCCGGATCGGCCGCAGCCACCGCGGTAAACGCCGAGATCAGACCAATGATGGTGCCCAGCAGGCCCAGCAGCGTGGCGATGTTGGCGAGCGTGGCCAGGTACTGGGTGCGTTTTTCCAGGCGGGGCATGACATCCAGCAGCCCCTCTTCCATGGCGTACTCGATTTCTTCCCGGCCTTGACGGCGGGCAAGACGCTGCAGGCCGAGGCCAATCATGGTTGCCATGGCGGTGCCGCTCTCCTGGGCATAGTTGAGCGCGCCTTTGAGATCCCGGTTGGCGATCAGTTGATGCAGACGGTTGAAGTCTCGACGGTTGGTCACCTTCTGGGCGGACAGATACACGTAACGCTCGATGGCTACGATCAGGCCGATCAGCAGCACAACCGCGATCGGGTACATGAAAAAGCCGCCTTCCTGGAAAAAGCGAATGGCCGTATCAATCATTGGGGTACTCCATGGTCCGGTTTTTGGGTCAGTCTACGGGGGATGGCACTAGCTTGGGGTAAGTTCGCGCAAGACTCTGTAGCGGTTTGTTTCAGGTTGCGCCGGGACACACTTACGGTGTGACCCAGGTCTCATTCTGGCGCCGTATCGTCGCTCTGGGCCTGCCGAAAGGCCTGATGGTACTGCACCAGGCGCTGGAATTCATAGCGCTCCAGGGGCTCGAACTCGGCACCGACCAGCCACTGTTCGTCCGGGGCGTTCAGGGCCTCCACTTCCGGTGGCTGCCAGGGCACCAGATACATCACCGTGGGCACTTCCTGATCGCCACGGATCCGGGCGCCTTCAATGGTGACGATACCGCCAGCGGATTCCTGAGCCAGCGCCGGGGCAACGGCACTGGCCGCGGTCACGAGCGTCAGGCCCGCAACGAAACGCCGGACAGATTGCCGGAACAGACGGTCAGATTCGGTTTTTCGCATCGAACATCCAGTCCTTTAACCGTGGGTGGGGCTCGGCCGCCGCTGCCTCATAGCGCTGGTAAAGGGCAAGCGCTTCGTCCGGTCGGCCAAGGTAGATATCCAGTAAAAAGGCCAGGTTGAGCAGGGCCGGGGCATAGTCGTCCCGGGCGGCCAGTGCCCGGCGGTAATAGCGCTCCGCCGCCTCAAAATCGCCCTGGTGCCGGGCTATAACCCCCAGGTGATTGAGCGCAACAAGGTGGTCCGCGTCCTGCGCAAGGACTGCCTCGAACCAGCCCTGCGCCTGCGTCAGATCCCCCTGCTGATAGGCCAGGATGCCCAGATTGGCGGCCGGCCCGGTGTACTGCGGGTGATCTTTGGCCAATTGCTCGAACAGGCGACGCGCGGCCTCGGTATCGCCGCCAGCCATGGCCGCCACGGCGTCCTGAAACAGGCTCTCGATCTGCGCCCGCTCGGCCGCCGCAGCCGCCTCTGCGCTCGCCTCCGGCTGAGGCGTCTGGACCGCGCAGCCGCCCAAAAGGGCCGACAACAGGCACAGTACCCCGACCTTCCTAACCCAGTTCATTGACCACCTCTTCGGTCACTTCCGACTTGTCATAGCGGCCCGGCAACAGCCGTTTAAGGGCCTCGTAGCTCTTACGCACCCATTCGTCGTAAATGCCCTCCTGCGCCCGCCGGATATTCTGTTCGTGGATATCAATGGCGTTGTCTTCGAACGGATACGCCTGTTCCTCCAGCAGCAGCTCGTACTGAGCCAGCTCCAGCTCAGACAGTCCCG
>JBPEXU010000159.1:0-4384 GCA_052031225.1 Marinobacter sp.
CCAGAGCGATGGCGCCTTTGCCGCCGGTTGTAACGGGTTTAGCTATACCGGTGAGCGTTTCGGTTACGCCTCGGCACCGCAGTTTACCCTGGCCGCCCGAGCCTACGCGGCCAGTGGCTCCGGGCCGATCACCCGCAACTACCGGGAGGACTGGCAAAAGCTGACGGCTGCCGATGTGATCCGCAACGACCCGAGCATGGACGATGTCCAGACCGGTACCGACGGCAGCCTGCTGGCGGTCAACTCGAGCCCCGGAACGGCCACCCTGACGCCGGTGGGCAACGGCACCCTGACCTACGTTCTGGGCGCCGACGAATTTGACTACGTGCGGGACAGCGCCGCCCGGGTCGCGCCCTTCGACGCGCGCCTGTCGGTCCGGATCACCTCGGCCACCGACAGTGACGGCGTTGCAGTGGCTCCGTCCGATCTGCCCATTGTGTTGTCGCCGCTGGGGCCGTCGATCCGATACGGTCGCCTGGCTCTGGAGAACGCCTATGGCCCGGAAACGGCGGACCTGGAAGTGCCGATGGAGGCGCAGATCTGGAATGGCTCGCGCTTTGTGCGTCATCAGGATGAAATCTGCTGGGCCTACAACACCGCCGATGCGGTAATCACCGATACGCCACCGAATACCTCGGTTTCACCGCGAGCGGGCGTGTTCGACAGTGGCGCGCCACCGTCAGGGCAGGCGCTGATTCTGGGCCAGCCGGGGGCGGGCAATACCGGGCAGGTTACCGTGCGCTATCCGGTGCCGGCGTACTGGCAGTATGATTACGATGGCGATGGCAGCGACGAGGATCCGCAGGCAATCGCAACGTTCGGCGTGTATCGGGGCCACGACCGGGTGATTTACTGGCAGGAGCGATAGCCGGAATCGGCGGCTCTAGTCCTCGTCGCCTTCCGGGTGGTCCAGTCCCAGTTCGTTGATCTTCCGGGTCAGCGTGTTTCGGCCCCAGCCCAGCAGAATCGAGGCATCGCGGCGGCGGCCACCGGTGTGTTTGAGCGCCGTCTCGATCATGATCCGCTCAAACTCGGGCACGGCAGTGTCCAGAATGCCTTTCTTGCCCCGTTTCAATTCCTGTTCGGCCCAGCTGCGAAGTCCCTCTTGCCAGGTGGTGCCGGTGGCGGGCGCATCGGCCTGCTGTAACAGCTCCGGTGGCAGGTCGTCGATGTGAATTTCACGGCCGCTCGCCATCACCGTCAGCCAGCGGCAGGTGTTTTCAAGCTGGCGGACGTTGCCGGGCCAGGCCAGGGTGGTCAGGTACTCTTCCGCTTCCGGGCGCAGAACCTTGGGCTCAACCGACAGCTCTTTGGCCGCGCGCTTGAGGAAGTGCTGCATCAGCCTTGGGATGTCTTCCCGTCGTTCTGACAGTCTCGGCAGATGCACCCGGATCACATTGAGGCGGTGAAACAGGTCTTCCCGGAAACTGCCCTGCTGGACCAGTTTTTCAAGATCCTGGTGAGTGGCGGCGATGATGCGCACGTCGACCTTGATGGGGGTCGTGCCACCAACCCGATAGAACTCGCCATCGGCCAGCACCCGCAGCAGCCGGGTCTGGGTGTCGGCGGGCATGTCGCCGATTTCATCGAGGAACAGGGTGCCGCCGTTGGCCTGCTCGAACCGACCCTGACGGGCGGCGCCGGCGCCGGTAAACGCGCCTTTCTCATGGCCGAACAGTTCGGATTCGATCAGGTCTTTGGGAATGGCGGCCATGTTCAGGGCAATGAACGGATGCTTGGCCCGGGGGCTGTGGTTGTGCAGGGCCTGCGCGACCAGCTCCTTGCCGGTGCCGCTCTCGCCGTTGATCAGAACGGTGATGTTGGAGTGCGACAGCCGGCCGATGGCCCGAAACACTTCCTGCATCGCCGGGGCTTCGCCGATGATTTCGGTGTTGCGCTGGGTGCTTTCCGGGTGGGGCGCGGAGCTGGCACGCTTTTCGTGGCTGTGGGCTACAGCCCGCTTGACCAGAGCAACGGCGTCGTCGACATCGAACGGCTTGGGCAGGTATTCGAACGCGCCGGTCTGGTAGCTGGTGACCGCACTCTCCAGGTCCGAGTGCGCGGTCATGATGATAACCGGGACATCCGGGTGGGCATCGACAATCTGCGACAGCAGGGTAATGCCATCGACCCCGGGCATACGGATATCGCTGAGAATGGCGTCCGGGCGCTCGTGCTCCAGACGCTCCATGATGCGTTCGCCACTGTCAAAGGTTCTGGGCTGCATGTCCGCCTGATTCAGGGCGCGCTCCAGCACCCACCGTATGCTGCGGTCGTCGTCGATAATCCAGACGTTCGCCGGTTGACTCATTGGTTGTCCTCCAGGGGAAGGAAGATGATGAAATCGGTTCGGCCGGGTTCACTTTCGCATTCCACCAGCCCGTGGTGTTGTCCGATGATGCTCTGGGTGATCGAGAGGCCGAGCCCGGTGCCGCTGGCGCGACCGCTGATCATCGGATAGAAGATGCTCTGCAATAACTCCGGCGGGATACCTGGCCCGTTATCGATCACGTCCACCCGGCAGACCAGGCGATAGCGCCGGTGGCCGATGGTGAACTGGCGCAGGGCCCGGGTGCGGACGGTAATCGTTGGCGGCTCATCCCGGGCATTGTCGTTCTGGTTTTCGAACGCTGCTTCCATGGCGTTCCGGGCGATGTTGAGGAAGGCCTGAATCAGCTGCTCCTTGTCACCCCGAAGCTCGGGCAGGCTGGGGTCGTAGTCTCGTTTCAGGATGACCCGGCCCTTGCTTTCCGCTTCCAGCAGAGTCCGTACCCGCTCCAGCACTTCGTGAATGTTGGTGGGTGCGAACTGGGGCGCCTTGTTGGGGCCGAGCATCCGGTCCACCAGGCTGCGCAGCCGGTCGGCCTCGTCAATAATGACCCGGGTGTATTCGCGCTGATCCTCGGTACTCAGCTCCCGGTCGAGCAGTTGCGCCGCGCCCCGGATGCCGCCGAGCGGGTTTTTGATTTCATGGGCCATGCCGCGAACCAGAATTCGGGTGGTTTCCTGCTGGGAGATGATGTCTTCCTCCCGGCTGATCCTCAGCAGCCGGTCCCGGGGCTGGATTTCGATAAGCAGTTCGGTCGGGTCGAGGCTCAGGGGCGAGACGGAGTAATCGACCGTCAGACGCGGGCCGCTGGCGAGCAGGAATTCCGCTTCCCGGCGGGTGTAGGACTGGCCGGTTTCCAGGGCCGCGTACAGTGTCGCCAGGGCGTCGTCCGAGTCGATCAGGATGTCCTTGAACGGTTGGCCCTGACAACGGGTGGTGCTGGTTTCGAACAGGCTTTCGGCCGCAGGATTCAGGTACTGGATGCGCAGGTCGTCGCCGAGCACCAGAACAGCGGTGGTCAGGCTGTCGAGAATGCTTTTGTAGGCGTTTGTTGCGGCCTG
This sequence comes from Marinobacter sp., assembly GCA_052031225.1. GTDB lineage: Bacteria > Pseudomonadota > Gammaproteobacteria > Pseudomonadales > Oleiphilaceae > Marinobacter. The sequence goes on from JBPEXU010000159.1 coordinate 3,391, forward strand.
GGCGTTTGCCATACGGAAGTCCTGTCGCATGAGAGGTCGTCTTGACCTGAGAGAAACTGCAAAAAGTGAACCACTTTGGTGATCGTGTCGATAATCCAGTTCGACGGTGTGGCAAACGGGGCGGAACGGTGTACGAACGTGCGGTTTCGTGGTGCAGACACACCGGGTTCTACGTTCTGGTTGCGGAAAGCCGCCCCGTTGCTGACCAAAGTATGGCGCCTAAACGGTGCGCGCGCACTAAAATAGTGCGCGAAGCTGGAGGTGGATTGCTGAGGGCTTAGTTGCGGGGCGCTTTGCGCAGGCTGGGGCGGTGCACTGTGAAGGTGACCGGGTCGCCGGTTTTAACCTGTACGCCGTTTTCGTCGACGATGTGGGCCCGGGCCTCGTGGGTGCCCCGGAAAACGTTGTTCACGACGATGACATCGGACGTTGTTTGGCCGACCGGCTGACCATCCAGCGTTACTTCGTATTTGTGCCCCTGTTTCAGCGCCGGTGAACTGGTGACGCGAAATTCCACGTCGCCACTGCCACTATGGAAGGCCTGGTCGTTGGTCGGCGACACGATCGCGACGCTGTCGTAGACCGCGCCCTCACGTTTCACTTCTTCCCGGAGTTTATCGGTCTCAAGGACCACTTGCGGTTTCGGCAGGGTAACGGTGGTGACCGGTTTTACTTCAATGGCTTCACCGCCCTCCATGGGCTCGTCGGAGTAAGTCACATTGCCCTGGGCATCGACATGGCGATAGACCTGCCCATGCGCCGGGAGGCAAAGCAGAGCCAGCAGGCCCACTGCGATTCCATGCTTGACATTCATAATCGTCACCTGTGCTGGTTTCATTCGATTATCAACGGCCGGTGGGGCCTTTTCAATGTCCGGACGGGGCGATGTCGGTTACATATCGTTAACCACAGGAGGCTGTGTGCCAGCGCACAAAAAAGCCCCGCCGGAGCGGGGCTTCTGGTGCAAGGTCGGGAGACCGTTACACGGAGTAGT
>JBPEXU010000016.1:0-9372 GCA_052031225.1 Marinobacter sp.
GGCCAGTCCCTGGCCGCGACCGACCGTGCCAGCAACGGCGTTGTCAGCGACCAGTACATTACCGTTCGAACCGACGTGTACGAGCTCACCATTGATCGGGTTGGCGGTAACCTGGTGCACAGCGCCCTGCTCAACTACGACAAATCCCTGAACAGTCCCGAGCCGCTGAAACTGCTCTCCAACACCGCCAACCGCACCTACCTGCTGGAGAGCGGCCTGATCGGCCGGAACGGACCGGACAGCCGCAACAACGGCGGTGCACCGGTGTATCAGAGTGCCGCCAGCGAGTATGTTCTGGCGGAGGGTCAGGATCAGCTGACCGTGGATCTGACCCACACCACCGACGAGGGCGTCAAGATCACCAAGCGCTATCGGTTTGAACGTGATGGCTACAACATCGACGTTCGCTATCTGATCGAGAACACCGGTGCCGAACCCTGGCAGGCCAACTTCACCGGCAAGATTGTCCGCGATCAGTCGCCCGATCCCACCAGCCAGGCCAGTATGGGCATCCAGGCCTTTCTGGGTATGGTGATGAGTTCGCCGGAAGACCCCTATGAGAAGTTCAGCTTCGAGGATCTGTCCGAAGCCCGGGTCAACCAGTCGGTTACCAATGGCTGGCTGGCGTTTCTGCAGCATTACTTCCTGACCGCCTGGGTGCCCGAGCGGGATGTGCCGGCCCAGTTCCAGACCACCAAGCGCGGGCCGCTGCACGTGATGGGCTTCGTCTACCCGGCAACCACCGTGGCACCGGGGGAAACCGTCGAGGTCGGCGCCCGGGCCTACGTTGGTCCCAAGATCATCGACCGCCTGGAGGCCATGGCACCGAACATGGATCGGACGGTCGATTTCGGCTGGCTGTTCTTTATCTCCCTGCCGCTGTTCTACATCCTGGAGTGGTTCCACAGCCTGGTGGGCAACTGGGGTGTCGCCATCATCCTGCTGACGGTATTGGTCAAAGGCGTGTTCTTCCACCTGTCGGCCACCAGCTACCGGTCCATGGCCAAGATGCGGGCGGTGGCACCGCAGCTGACCCGGCTGAAGGAACTGTACGGCGACGATCGCCAGCGCATGTCGCAGGAAATGATGGCGCTGTACAAGCGTGAGAAAATCAATCCGCTCGGCGGCTGTCTGCCGATTCTGGTGCAGATGCCGGTATTCATTGCCCTGTACTGGGTCCTGTTCGAAAGCGTGCAGCTGCGCCACGCACCGTTTGTGTTGTGGATTCAGGATCTGTCGCAGATGGACCCGTACTTCATCCTGCCGATCCTGATGGGCGCCAGCATGTTCCTGCAGATGCACCTGAACCCGACGCCGCCGGACCCGATGCAGGCCAAGATCATGAAGATGATGCCGCTGATCTTCACCGTGTTCTTCCTGTGGTTCCCGGCCGGTCTGGTGCTGTACTGGCTGGTCAACAACATTCTGTCCATTGCCCAGCAGTGGTACATTACCCGCAAGATCGAAGCGGAAGTGGCAGCCAAGAAGCACTGATCGATCAGTGCCCGTCTGACCCGACAGAGGCTCCATTGCGGAGCCTCTTTTCTTTCCGGTGGGGAACCAAACATGCAGGCAAGCTCTGACACCATCGCCGCCATCGCCACGGCGCCCGGACAGGCCGGGGTTGGCATCGTTCGGGTGTCCGGCCCGAATGCCCTGACCATCGCCGAGCGCATGCTGGGATTCCGGCCGAAACCGCGGTACGCCCATTACGGTCCGTTTCTGGGCCCGGACGGTGAGCTGATCGACGAAGGCATCGGGCTGTTTTTCCCCAACCCACACTCGTTCACCGGGGAAGATGTGTTCGAATTGCAGGGCCACGGCGGCACCATCATTCTGGACCTGCTGTTGCGGGCGGTATGTCAGCTCGGCGCCCGGCTGGCGCGCCCGGGCGAGTTTTCCGAACGCGCTTTTCTGAACGACAAACTCGATCTGGCTCAGGCCGAAGCCATTGCCGATCTGATTGAAAGCAGCTCGGAACAGGCCGCGCGCTGTGCCGTTCGTTCCATGCAAGGGGTGTTTTCCCGGCGGATCAACGAGCTGGTGGACGCCGTCACCCAACTGCGCATCTACGTGGAAGCGGCCATCGATTTTCCCGAGGAGGAAATCGATTTCCTGGCCGACGGCAAGGTCGCCAGTGATTTGGCGGATTTGCTCGCCCGAGTCGACGCCATCCTGGCCGAAGCCCAGCAGGGCAGCATTCTGCGCGACGGCATGAAAGTGGTCATTGCCGGGCGCCCGAACGCCGGCAAGTCGAGCCTGCTGAATGCCCTGGCCGGTCGTGAGGCCGCAATCGTCACCGCCATCGAAGGTACCACCCGGGATGTCCTGCGCGAACACATTCACATCGATGGCATGCCGTTGCACATCATCGATACCGCCGGCCTTCGTGACAGCCCCGATGAAGTCGAACGCATCGGCATCGCCCGGGCCTGGGAGGAGATTCGCCAGGCCGACCGGATTCTGTTGATGGTCGATGCCACCACCACCGACAGGACCGACCCCCACGACATCTGGCCCGATTTCATCGATCAGCTGCCGGCCAGCGCGCCGGTGACGGTGATCCGGAACAAGGTCGATCTGACCGGCGAGCCGGTCGGGCTGGAGCAGGGCGATGACCGGCCGGCTCCGGTGATCCGGCTCGCCGCCAAGTCTGCCGAAGGGCTCGAGGTGCTGCGGGAACACCTCAAACGGTGCATGGGGTTTGTCACCACCACCGAAGGCGGTTTCCTGGCCCGGCGCCGGCACCTGGAGGCGCTGGCGCGCGCCCGCGACTCGCTGATCCAGGGCCAGACCCAGTTGGAAGGCTACGGCGCCGGTGAGCTGCTGGCCGAAGATTTGCGCAGCGCCCAGGAGGCGCTGGGGGAAATCACCGGCCAACTCACCCCGGACGAGCTGTTGGGCAAGATTTTCAGCAGTTTCTGCATCGGAAAGTGACTGTTCGAATAATTGAGAATGCTTACGAAAACAAACAGTTTGTTTGTAAAATCAGGTAAAAGACTGGGCTACACTCTAATCACGCATTTGCGGTGCCGCCGGTCCGGCGGCCGACAGCCATCCGTGTTGAAGGAGATAACCCATGCGAAAGCTGGTTTGCTTTACCGCCTTCCTGCTTGCCCTGGCAGGCACCTCGGCCCCGAGCCTGGCCGCTGACAAGCTCTACCTCTACACCGAAAACTTTCCCCCCTACAACATGAGTGCCACCGGGCGGGCGTTCGAGCACAAAGCCGACGACATCGACGGCCTGTGCACCGAGATGGTCAAGGCCATTCTGGAGGCGTCCGGTCTGGATTACGTGATCAAACTTCGCAACTGGGACTATGGCTACAACCGGGCACTGAACAAGGTCAACCACGGCATTTTCTGCACCACCTACACCGAAAGCCGGGCGCCCCAGTTCAAGTGGGTGGGGCCGCTGGCCAGCAACCTCTGGACCATTTTTGCCCCGCCCGGTTCCGACTTCAAAATGAACGATCTGGAAGATGCCCGGGGCAAGGTGTTCGCCGGCTACCGGGGTGATATTCGCACCGAATACCTGCAGGAACGGGGCTACGAGGTTTCCGCCGTCGACAGCGACGATCTCAACCCCAAGCGGCTGGAACTGGGCCAGGTGGATCTGTGGATCGCCGAGCGTCTGGCCGGTCCGTATCTGGCGTCCCAACAGGAAGTCGAGGGCCTGGTGCCGGTGTATTCGTTCAACGAAACGGAACTGTATCTGGCGATGAACATCGACACCTCCGACAAGATCATCGAACAACTCCGCAAGGGCTTGCAGACCATCCGGGACAACGGCCTGTACGAGGCGATTGAAACCAAATACGGGTTGTAGAAAACTGGGCAAAAAAACGGGGAAGCCGGAGTGCTTCCCCGTTTTTTTTGCGGACCGGGGTTCACCCGGTTTTGCGCAGATCGGCGTCCGCGATCGGACGCAGCGCCTCGGTGTTGCTGCGGTTACCGAGAAAGTCCGGCCGCGGTTTGTTGCCGCAGAACGGCTGAACCAGGCGGTTTTCCACACTGTTGTAGACAAAGAACAGATTGCTGCGCGGCCAGGGCGACATATTGGCGTTGGACGCGTGCAGGGTGTTGCACTCGAAGATGATCAATGAGCCGGCCGGCCCGGTTGGTGCCTGGATGCCGTGGGCGTTCGCCAGCCGCGCCAGTTCCTGATCACTGGGTACCCCCAGTTCCTGCTTTTTCAGGGACGACCGGTAATGGTCCTCCGGCGTCCGGCCGACGCAGGGGACAAAGGTTTTGTGGGAGCCGGGAATCAGCATCAGCGGGCCGTTGAACGGGGTGTTGTCGGTCAGGGTGATGGAGAAGCTGACCGCCCGCATGCGCGGCATACCGTCCTCTGCGTGCCAGGTTTCAAAGTCCGAGTGCCAGTCGAAGCCCTTGCCATGAAAACCCGGTTTGAAGTTGATGCGGGACTGGTGGATGTAGGCATCGCTGCCCAGCAATTGGTGCACGATATCGAGCAGTTTCGGATCGCGGGTCAGGCGATCGAACCGTTCGGACAGTTCGTGGATGCCGAAGATCGAGCGGATTTCCTGTTTTCCGGGTTCGGTGATGGTGCCCTCGGCGCGCAGCACGCTGTCGTCACGTTCGTAGGCCCGGAGGTCGGCGCGGAACCGGTCCACGGTGGAGGCATCGAGAAACTGGTTGAAGACTAAGAACCCGTCCCGCTCGTACTGGGCCAGTTCGGTTTCGCTGAGCGGGCCGCGGCTGCGGTCGGCGCCGGTGCTGTGGATGACCGGATCGCGCCGGTCGAAGCTGGGCATGGGTCGTTCGAGTCGGGTGGGATAAAAGTCGTCAGTACGAGTATCCATCTTCGAACCTCCTTCTTTTCTCTCACGTGTTATCAAAGCGACGGTCGCTAAAACCTCCTGAGCGAATTGCCCAAAACAAACAACAACGGGATAGACCTAGGGCCGGAACCCGACATTTCAAGGGAAAAATCCCGGGGCGAACCCCGGGCGAGGGAAGTCACCGGCGGGGTCAGCCGGTGAAGGCCATGTGGTCGGGCTCCAGCTGCATCAGATTGCGGGTCGGGCTCAGCATGCTGGTGGCGTGAGCCTGGGCCCGGGGCAGCAGGCGCTCGAAGTAGAATTCCATGGTTGCGATCTTGGCGCGGTAGAAAGCCTCTGACTGCGCGCCGCCACTGGCCAGCTTGTCGACCGCCACCGCCGCCTGGCGCAGCCAGAAATAGGCCATGGTGACGTAGCCGCTGTACATCAGGAAATCGTGGGCGGCGGCACTGACCACGTCCCGGTCTTTGCGGGCGGCCAGCATCACCCGGATGGTGAGCAGATTCCATTGCCCGCTGAGCTTGAGCAGATCCATGGCAAACGGTCGCAGGCGTTTGTCGGTCAGGTGCTTGCGGGCAAAGTTGGCGATTTTCAGGGTGAATTCCCGCACCGCACCGCCCTGGGTGGTCAGCAGCACCTTGCGGCCCAGCAGATCCAGGGCCTGGATGCCGGTGGTGCCCTCGTACAGGGTGGCGATCCGGGTGTCGCGGACAATCTGCTCCATACCGTGTTCGCGAATGTAGCCGTGACCGCCGAACACCTGCATACCGAGATTGGCGGCTTCGTTACCCAGCTCGGTCAGGAAGCCTTTCAGAATAGGGGTCAGGAAGCCCAGCTTGTCGTCGTAGCGGGCCACTTTATCCGCATCGCCCTGAGTGTGGCCTTCCACCATCCGGTCGGCCAGTTTGGCGGCGTAATAGAGCATGGCCCGGCCGCCTTCGGCGATGGCCTTCTGGGTCAGCAGCATGCGCCGGACGTCGGCGTGGTGGATGATGGCATCGGCGACCTGATCGGGTTCTTTCTTGCCCGACAGCGCCCGCATCGAGCGCCGCTGTTTGGCGTAGTCCAGAGCCCACTGGTAGGACAGTTCCGCCGGGCCAACGCCCTGAATCGCGGTGCCGATCCGGGCGGTGTTCATGAAGGTGAACATGCACTCCAGGCCCTGGTTTTCCGGGCCGACCAGAAACCCGGTGGCGTCGTCGAAATTCATCACACAGGTGGCCGAGGCCTTGATGCCCATTTTCTGTTCCAGGCTGCCGCAGTGTACGCCGTTGCGCGCGCCGACCCCGCCAGCGCCGTCGGGTAGGAACTTGGGCACGATGAACAGGCTGATGCCCCGGGTGCCTTTGGGGGCATCGGGCAGCCGGGCCAGGACGATGTGGACGATGTTCTCGGTCAGATCGTGCTCGCCGGAGGAAATGAAAATCTTGGTGCCGGTGATCCGGTAGCTGCCGTCGGCCTGGGGTACGGCCCGGGTTTTTACCTGGCCCAGGTCGGTGCCGCACTGGGGTTCGGTCAGGCACATGGTGCCGCCCCATCGGCCTTCGGTCAGGGGCACCAGATAGGTCTGTTTCTGATCCTCGCTGCCATGCAGATACAGCGTGTTCATGGCCCCCAGTGACAAGCCCGGATACATGGAAAACGGCCAGTTGGCGGTGCCCATCATTTCCTGCTTGAACAGGCCCATGGAGGCCGGCAGGCCCTGCCCGCCAAAGGCTTCCGGCGCCGACAGCCCCTGCCAGCCGCCGGCGACATACTGCTGATAGGCGTCCCGGAAGCCTTGGGGCGTGCGCACTTCGCCATTCTCCAGAGTGCAGCCTTCGTCGTCGCCGGGTTGGTACAACGGGCTCAGCACTTCCTCGCAAAACCGGCCACACTCGGTGAGAACGGCTTCGACGATGTCCGGGGTTGCCTGCTCACCGCTGTCCAGCGCGGCGTAGTGACTGGGGTAATCGAACACTTCGTTGAGCAAAAACGTCATATCGCGCAGTGGCGCCTTGTAAAGCGGCATAACCGAATCCTCTGTGCTTGATTCTTTCCGGGGCCGAGCATCGGCCGATACCCCGAGTTGTACGGGAATCCGGTGGGGCTGCCATTGACGGAAACCGCCCGGGGCTGTGTCAGAAAAGACAATTGGCCGAAATGACGGAAGAGCCCAGGGGAATCCGGGACGCTGATCGGGACCGCCGGGCGGCGCGTATAGACGGGAAAAGTTCGCCACCCAATTCCGTTACGGAGTCGCCCGATTATGACTGAGCGCACCTTCCCAACCGGCCGGCCGGTTCGGCACTTCGGGGTCATTCTGCTGGCGCTGGGCCTGTGGCTGGCCGGTTGCGCCTCGCCATCGTTGGAGCACCACGCCGGCCGAAGCCCGGAGCTGGTGCCGGCACAGTTCTTTGACGGTGAGCTGGTGGCTCGGGGTGTGGTCAAGGACTGGTCCGGAACCGTGATCCGGACCTTCGATGCCGACATTGTCGCCACTTGGAACGCCAGCGGCGTTGGTACTCTGGACGAGGTCTTCCGGTTCGACGACGGCGAGATTCAGACCCGGGTCTGGACCCTGACGCCCTCCGCTGAGGGCTATCACGCCGACGCCGGTGATGTCGTTGAGCCTGGCACCCTGCGTTGGCGTGGCAATGCCATCCACATGAATTACCTACTCCGGGTGCCCTACGGAGACGGCACGGTGGATGTCCGCATGGACGACTGGATGTACCTGATCACGCCCGACACCCTGATCAACCAGACCACCATGAGCAAATGGGGCATTGATGTCGGGGAGGTGGTGCTGGTGATCCAGAAACGTCCGCTGGCCGGTCGCTGAGCCAGAGTGTGCCCAGAGCGATCAAAGGTGGCTGGGAAACACCAGATGGCCGTCGAACAGATCATCCGGATGGAGGTCCACGCAGAGAAAACGCTGCTGACGCCCGACGGTGACGCCGGTCGACAGGGTAACCGTTCGACGGGCATCGGGCAGGGCGACGTAGGGCCGGGAGCAGTTGATCCGCTGCGGCCGCTCCCGGGCGGCGAGAAAGTATTCCCGGTGCTGCCAACAGGCGCCGGCGGATTCGTACAACGGGTTGAACCGGCTCTGGTGGATGTCGTAACTGGCACGGGCCAGATTGCCCTGCTGCACGCCGTTGCCGTCCAGGATGAAACAGCGCATCACGCCATCGAGTGCCAGCAGTCGTTCACAGGCGGACCGGAAAGAGGTGCCCCGAATGATCAGGTGGCACGCTTCCATGATTTCGAAGCGTAGTAGCCGCAGGTAACTGTCGTGGTCGCGACTGTGTTGGATCGACAGAGCCGTGCTGTCGCCCACCAGTTGTGCCATCTGCATCTCTGCGCCGCCGCTGCAGGACTCCGAAGTCAGCGGCTGGGGCCGGGCGAACAGAAAACCCTGCAACAGGTCGGCTTCGGTGGCCAGTGCGATACGGCCCTGGCTTACGGTTTCGATGCCTTCGAGCAAGACCAGGCTACCGCTTTCCCGAATCATCCGCACCAGACTTTGCAGCAACAGCCGCGCCCGCGTGTTGGATTCGGCGTTGACCAGAAGACTGCGATCGATCTTCACGATCATGGGATGAATCCGCCACAGACGCTCGAAATTCGAATCGCCCATGCCGAAATCATCGATCGCGATCTGAAAGCCCCGTTCCCGGGCACCGTCGATAAACTGAAACATCGCGGCCGGATCCTTGGCTGTGTGTTCCACCAGCTCCAGTACCACGCTGTCCGTTCGGATACCGAGTTGCCGGCATTGGTGCGCCAGCCGTTCAAGGGACAGCTCCGGCTGGGCGCAGGTGTTCGGGCTGATATTCAGAAACAGCCAGACCGGATCGCCGCGATACTGAAAATTGCTCAGGTGCAAATCCAGCAGATGACGATCAAGCAGCGCGCTTTGCTGGTGCTCACTGGCCACCTCAAACAGGCTGGTCGGCGATACCGGCGTTCCATTCTGGTACGCCCGCACCAGCGCCTCGAAGCCCACCAGCTTTTGGTGGCTGGGACAGAGGATGGGCTGGTACACCGATTCAAACCGGTGGCTGTGGACAATATCCGGAATCACGTTGGGATGCCTGCTAGGATAGCAATGCCGGGATCTGTTTAGTGCATGACTCATGATCGGGCCCTGTCAGTTGAACACCAGAATCAGGCGAAGAACGTGCCAAAACGTCAAAATATCAACCTATTCGGAGTGGGTTTGGTGCCGGGTTTCAATCAATACGGCGGCGAACGCAAGATGGCGCACCGTCTGAGCGCAAGGGCCGCTGTCCAGCCGTCCGGATGCACCAAATCAGGGAGTTGCGATGGCGGGCCGTAGTCAGTTCCGGTTGCTCGGGCAACGGCGCTTCCTGCCGTTTTATCTGACCCAGTTTTCCGGGGCCTTCAACGACAACCTGTACAAGAATGCCCTGCTGCTGCTGATCACCTACAGCGCCGGTGGGGCCATGGGGCTGTCGGTGAATGTCGTCGTCAACTTCGCGGCTTTTCTGTTCATCCTGCCGTTTTTCCTGTTTTCGGGTATCGCCGGTCAGGTGGCGGATCGTTACGAGATGTCCCGGAT
>JBPEXU010000160.1:0-3389 GCA_052031225.1 Marinobacter sp.
CAACCGTTTGCGTTCCGAGGTCGAGGCCGCGCGGTAACTGCTCGGGTGGGCCGGGCTCACTCCGGGTTTGTAACGGTTTGTATTCATCCCTTGAGGTAGCTCTCATTTCTGTTCCCGGTCAGTTGCTATGATCGGGGGACTCGCAACGGGATGAAGAGCACCAACAATGAACAAACGAATCTCCTCGGCCCACCCGGTTCTGGCCCACGGGGTGTCCCTGATCCTGCGGATGCTGGTGCTGGCCAGTTTGACGCTGGGGGCCGGCTGCACCATCTATCAGTCCATCGGCAAGAGTGTTGGCTCGTTTCTGCACCCGGTGTCCGGGCATGACTTTGTCCATATTCCGGACGATCAGTGGAACCAGCAAAACGCCCTGTTGTACTTCTATCGCCCCCATTCCCAATGGGCCGCCGACGAAATTGAGGCGCCCAGTGTCTATATTGACGATCATCACTATTTCAATATCCGTAACGACAGCTTCACCTGGCTGGAGGTCAGCCCCGGTGAGCGCCACATCGCCATGCGGCGCCCGCTGCTGGGTCTTGAGGGGATGAACTCGTTCAGCCTGAGTCTGATCGCCGACGCCACCCTGAACGTGGAGCCTGGCAAGATCTATTACCTGCGCTACTGCGAGGTTCGTGAGCCAGGGGAGGCGCACCCGGATCTTGATCCCGAACACCCCCTGGCCCAGGGCGATCTGCGGCTGGTCACGCGCAGCTACGCGATGCAGGCGGACGAAATCGTGTCGACCGAGTTTCTCAACAGTGATCTGCTGGCCCCCAACCACGCCGCCACCTCGATCGTCGAAATCAACCAGGATGAGGACTACGAGCGCCGCCTCGAGCTGCTGGAGGAGGAGCGGGAGCTGGAACTTGAGCGCCTGAAAGCCGAAGGCAGGTACGAGTCTGCATCCTGGTTCTGGCCCTTTGGTGGTGGGCCTACCGTGCCGCTGGAAACGGACGCGAAAATTCAGCAACTCGAAGAAGAGTACGCGCAGCTTGAGCTGGAGCGGGAACGCCGGGAAGAAGCCGAGTCCGGCGGCGGCTGGTGGCTGTTCTGAGTGCCCCAGGACGTGCTGGGTTTGTGATGACCATCGGCGATGACTACACTCTCTGGAGCAGGTTGGAGAGGGGGCATCCGGATGTCGGTCAGGGCAAAACTGCGGCAGGGCATTGAGAAATTTTCAGAGGGTGTCGTACCTGGCGTCGTGAGTGGTGTTCAGGGCGTGCGCCAGCGGTTGGAGAGGCTTAACCGGTCGCTGGCCAGTAAGGCCATCCCAGAAGACCGGCGGCAGCGGGTTGGCGAATTGTCGCTGCGTCAGAAAGCCGAACAGGCGGGCCAGAAAACGCCTGGGCAGTGAGGCGGGGCGGCCTCGCACTGGGTCTGTCTTTGGCTAAAAAACGCCCAATTATGAAAGGCTTGGAGTTTTTTCGAGAAAATTTTCTCAAAAGGTTTGACAGCGCCCGCTAAATGCTTAAAATGCGCGTCTCACTTGCTTGAGACAGCAAGTGGCAGTTGAAAGTCTCTCGAAGGCACAGCGGGTGGTTAGCTCAGCTGGGAGAGCATCGCCCTTACAAGGCGAGGGTCGCAGGTTCGATCCCTGCACCACCCACCATTCGGGCTTTCAATGTGCATCACCGGATCACCCCGTCCGGTTTCAGGTTCGGGCCGTAAGGCCAGAATTGATGCGGAGCGGTAGTTCAGTTGGTTAGAATACCGGCCTGTCACGCCGGGGGTCGCGGGTTCGAGTCCCGTCCGCTCCGCCATTTTCCCGGGTGGTTAGCTCAGCTGGGAGAGCATCGCCCTTACAAGGCGAGGGTCGCAGGTTCGATCCCTGCACCACCCACCAAGAATTCCGAAAAAGCAGGTCCGGCTCCGGACCTGCTTTTTTTGTACCTGCTATTTGCCGATCAGCGACTGGCCGCAGACCCGGACGACATTGCCGTTGAGGCCGCCGGAGGCCGGGTTGCAATACCAGGCGATCGCCTCGGCCACATCCACCGGTTGCCCGCCCTGGGACAAGCTGTTCATGCGCCGGCCGGCCTCGCGCATGGTCACCGGCATGGCGGCGGTCATCTGAGTCTCAATGAAGCCCGGCGCAATGGCGTTGATAGTGATGCCGTTTTTCAGTTGTCGCGCCATCGCCTGGACATAGCCGATCACGCCGGCTTTCGCAGTGGCGTAGTTGGTCTGACCAAAGTTACCGGCAATGCCGCTGATCGAGGAAATGCACACGATGCGGCCGTTGTCCCGGAGCAGTTCGCGGGCCATCAGAGTTTCATCAATGCGCTCTTCGGCACTTAGGTTGACGGCGATGGTCATGTCCCAGAAGTGTTCGGGCATGTTGCCCAGCGTCTTGTCGCGGGTGATGCCGGCGTTGTGAATCACCAGGTCGATGCCGCCGAAGTTGGCCTCAATGAAATCACCAATCAATTGCGGTGCCTTGGCGTCGGTGATGTCACACGCCAGGGCCTTGCCGTTGATGGCATCGGCAACCGCTTCCAGTGCCTCCGAGGCGGCGGGAATGTCCAGGCCAACGACGGTGGCGCCATCGCGCGCCAGGGTCCTGGCGATGGCTTCGCCGATGCCCCGGGAGGCGCCGGTCACCAGCGCTACTTTGCCGGCCAGGGGCGCCACCGGGTTGGTTGCCGGTGCCTCTGCGGCCTTGCCAATGCGAACCACCTGGCCATCGACATAGGCCGATCGGGGCGACAGGAAAAACCGGACGCTTGAATCCAGCTGGTTTTCCGCACCGGCGACCATCCGGATCAGGTTCGCGGTCGCGCCTTTTTTGCCGATCTCCTTGGCGACCGCACGGACAAAACCTTCCAGGGCCTGTTGTGCCGCCGCCTGGGGCGCTTTTCGGCACGATGCCGGGTCTAGCCCCAGCACCAGCACGCGGCCGTGGCGTCCCAGCTTTTTGATGGTGGGATGGAAAAAGTCGTACACCGCTCGGAGTTCGTCCGGGTTTTTGATGCCGGTGCCATCGAAAACCAGTGCCGACAGGGTGCCGTCCGTGCCCGAACCAAGGTCGTAGGCACTGCTTTTGTTGCCGGCTTTGGCCGAATCGGTGAGCGTGGCTGCACCGGAGGCATGATGCAGATTGGCCGCACTGGCACTGAGAATGCGCCCGAGGTGAGCAATGGCCTTGGCACCGTTTGCCGCCCCGATCAGCACATCGCCCTCGATAAACGGCTGATCCGTGCGTTTGAGCCGCTTGAGCGGTACCGGCGCTGGCAGCCCGAGGGATTGGGCTGCGGTTTTGCCAACGGGGGTGTTCACGAATTTGAGATAGAGGTCAGACATGACGTTCTTCCTTGCTTGCAGTGATCGCGATTTGACCTAAAGAGTAAAGAATCCTTTAGTTTTTGGATTGACTCAACGCATAA
>JBPEXU010000161.1:0-2784 GCA_052031225.1 Marinobacter sp.
CCGCGCCCGGGTTACGCCAGCGAATACGAAAAACTGCTCGGCGGGCCGGTCAGCTTCGGCCACGGCGTCACCCGGCTGGCGTTCGACAGCCAGCACCTGGCGCACCCCATCCCCCACCGCAACCCCTACGTGTATTCCGCCATGCTGAAGCAGGTCAATGTCCTGCTGGCGCGCCTGCAGAGCCGGCGGTCGTTCAGCCGCAAAATCCGCCGCCTGATTTCCCGCCAGATGGCCACCGACCGGATCGACGCCGACACCCTGGCCCGCCAATGCCACATGAGCCGGCAGACCCTGTACCGCCGGCTCAAGAAAGAAGGCATGAGTTTCCACGAACTGGTGGAGGACGTCCGTAAGGACAAGGCGCTGCGCTACGTCGCCGGCGATCACTACGCCCTGGGTGAGATCGCGTTCCTGCTGGGATTCTCGGAACTGAGTGCCTTCAGCCGCGCGTTCAAGCGTTGGACCGGTATGGCGCCGGCGCAATACCGGGCCCAGCATCGGGGCAAGCCGACCCCGGAGCCGAAGGATGGATAGCGGTTCACTGCTGGCGATCGCGGTCACCCTGCTGTACCTCACCGCCTTTGGCTGCATTTACCGGATTCTGCTGACCTACCGAACCTCGCAGGGGGCGATTGCCTGGATCATCGGACTGCTGGGGCTGCCGTATCTGGCGGTGCCGCTGTTTCTGCTGCTCGGGCGCGCGCGTTTTGGCGGCTACGTGCGGGCCCGGCGGATGGGCGACCAGGCCCTGACCCGGTTACTGAACCGCTTTGAACAACAAACCACGTCGATCCCGACCCCATCCAGCGACCGTTTCCAGGACGAACTTCAGGTGCTGTGCAAGCTGGGGCGCCAGCCGTTCACCGCCGGCAACAGCTGCACTCTGCTGCGCGATGGCGAGGCGACCTTTGAGGCGCTGTTCGAGGCCATGGAAGACGCCACCCGTTACATCCTGCTGGAGTTCTACATCGTCCGTTCCGATCGCGTCGGTCAGCGCATCAAGTCCATCCTGGAGCGCAAGCTCGCGCAGGGCGTGGAAGTCTGGTTTCTGTACGACGATGTCGGCAGTCTGGCACTGCCCAGACGGTACCTGAAAGAGCTGGCTGCGGCCGGCGCCAACGTCGCCTCGTTCGGCGACGGCAACATCCGCCGGCGCCGGTTCCAGATCAATTTCCGCAACCACCGGAAGCTGCTGGTCTGCGATGGCCGGATCGGTTTTGTCGGCGGCATCAACCTGGGCGACGAATACCTGGGCACCGCCATGCACCAGGAGCCCTGGCGCGATAGCCACTGCCGCATCGAAGGCCCGGCCGTGATTGGCCTGCAGCTGGCCTGGCTGGAAGACTGGAACTGGGCCAGCAACGACGTCCCGGAACTGGACTGGAGTGCCGGCGACCAGACGCCGGGCGAAGAAGACGTGCTGATTCTGCCCACCGGCCCGGCCGACGCCTGGGAAACCTGCACCCTGTTCTTCCTGAACTGCATCAACAACGCCCGCAACCGTATCTGGATCGCCTCGCCCTATTTCGTGCCGGATTTCCAGATTATGAACGCCCTGCAGCTTGCGGCCTTGCGGGGCGTCGACGTTCGCATCCTGATCCCGGAGAAATCCGACAGCCAGCTGATCCGGCTGGCCGCGTATTCCTATCTGGTTCAGGCCTCACAGGCCGGCATTGGCATCTACCGCTATCAGCCCGGCTTCATGCATCAGAAGGTGGTGCTGGTGGACGACCGCTACGCGGCCATCGGCACGGCCAATCTGGACAATCGCTCGATGCGGCTGAACTTCGAGATCATGGCGATCAACACCGACGCCGGGTTCGTCAACGACGTCCAGACCATGCTCGAGGAAGACCTCGAAAGCTGCCGCCTGATGACCGAGCGGGACTACCGCAACCGCAGCATCGTGTTTCGCCTGACCTGCCGGGCCATCCGGCTGCTGGCGCCGTTGCTGTAAGCCCGATCATCGCGCACTGGCTCCCAGCTGCAGGAATGTGCGAATATGCCAGCAACGAAGCCCGTAAGCAGTCACGACAGACCACCATGAACGCGTTCAAGCCCCGAGAAACCCTGACCGAGCAGGTCGCCCGCCACATCGAAAACCTGATCGCCTTTGGCCAGCTGCGCTCCGGCGAACGCATTTACGAAGCGGCCATGGCCAAGGAAATGAACGTCAGTCACGGCTCCATCCGGGAAGGACTGCTGCTGCTGGAAAAGCGCCATCTGGTACGCAACGTGCCGCGCAAAGGCGCCTTCGTCACGCCACTGGACGCCTACTTTGTCCGCAGCCTGTACGAGACGCTGGAGTTGTACCTGACCCACACCGGGCGCAAGCTGGTCCGGCAGTGGCAGCCCGAGGATATGGAACGGCTGGAGTCGCTGTACGAGCAGATGAAAGCCTGCTTTCAGAAAAACGACCTGATGACGTTTCTGGAACTGGGCATCGAGTACACCAAAGCCTCCCTGGCGTACGCAGACAATTACTTCATTGTGTCCGCCATTGACGACCTGTGGCCGTCGGCACGCCGATGCGCCTTCGTCACCTTCCAGCACGGCGGCAACAAGGTACTGGAAGACAATCTGGCGCACATGGAAGAATCGATCCGGGCCATCCGCGACCGCGACGAGGAACGGCTCGCCGGCATTCTGCACCGGTACGCCGAGCAACAGTGTCAGCAGGTACTGGACGCCATCGAAAAAACCGAAAGGACCGGCTGACTCCCACGGCTCAGTAGAACAGTTGGGTGAAGGAAAAGCCGATGTTCAGATAGGCGGTCCAGTCAT
>JBPEXU010000162.1:0-10046 GCA_052031225.1 Marinobacter sp.
CGGTCGGCATGGGTCGCCAGCAGCGAGCCATTGCCCGGCAGCGACAGGCCAATGGCTTCGGTCAGGCAGTTCATCGAATTGGCGGTGAACATGCCGGAGCAGGAGCCGCAGGTGGGGCACGCGCTGCGCTCGTACTCGGCCACGGTGTCGTCATCGGCGCTGGGATCGGCGGCAATGACCATGGCATCGACCAGGTCGAGCTTGTGTTCCGACAACTTGGTTTTACCCGCTTCCATCGGGCCGCCGGAAACGAAAATGGTCGGGATATTCAGCCGCATCGCCGCCATCAGCATGCCCGGGGTGATCTTGTCGCAGTTGGAGATGCACACCAGGGCGTCGGCGCAATGGGCATTCACCATGTACTCCACGGAATCGGCGATGATTTCCCGGGAGGGCAGCGAATACAGCATGCCATCGTGGCCCATGGCGATGCCGTCGTCGACGGCAATGGTGTTGAACTCCTTGGCGACGCCGCCGGCCGCTTCGATTTCCCGACAGACCAGTTGCCCCAGGTCTTTCAGATGCACGTGCCCGGGCACGAACTGGGTGAACGAGTTGGCGACCGCGATGATGGGCTTACCGAAATCCTCGGTTTTCATGCCGGTTGCGCGCCAGAGCGCGCGGGCACCGGCCATGTTGCGGCCGGCCGTTGAGGTCCGCGAACGATACTGAGGCATGGTGTTCTGATCTCTCTATTTACGAATGGTTATGACGTTTCTCCAGAGGATACCAGATTAGACTGCTGACGCATGGTTGTTTTCCAATCTGGTCGTTACAATGCTTAACATACAGACCCGAGTTACCGTAAGCCCCATCAGACAAGGAGTGGTGCCTATGGCTGGCCAGGAAAGCCTGCCCCTAAGCCGGTTAAAGAGCTTCCAGCCCCTCAATCGCCTGACCGATGATCAGCTGGTGGTGTTGGCGAGCCGGGCCGAGCGTCGTACCTATGGTCCCGGGCAGCGGGTGCTGGAGCGGGGAGTGCGCGACGGGTGCGACTTTTTTCTGGTCACCGGTGGGGTTGAACTGCAGGCCGCCGATGGCCGCAAATCGCTGGTTGAGGCCGGCACCGAGAAGGCCGTCAACCCGATCGCCCGATTGCAGCCGCGCATGTACGACGTGGTGGCGACCCAACCGTCGGAATTTCTGGTCATCGAGCAGGATGTACTCACCCAGCTGCTGCGGACCGCT
Organism: Marinobacter sp.; assembly: GCA_052031225.1. Classification (GTDB taxonomy): domain Bacteria; phylum Pseudomonadota; class Gammaproteobacteria; order Pseudomonadales; family Oleiphilaceae; genus Marinobacter. The sequence continues at coordinate 1,189 of JBPEXU010000162.1, forward strand.
CCGGTCAGTCAGGTGGAGATGGAGTCCCAGGAGGGCGCCGCGGGGGAGAGCGAAGAGCACCACTTGCTGATGGAGTTCTACTCGGAACTGCGATCCAACCAGGTGCAGCTGCCGAGTGTGCCGGACGTGGCCTGGAAAGTTCGCCGGGTTGTCGATCGGGACGATTCCTCGGCCGAGCAGGTCGCCAGCGCGGTAGCGGCGGACCCGGCGATGGCCGCCAAGCTGGTGCGCGCCAGTAACAGCCCGCTGTACCGGGGGTTCAGCGATGTCCGCAACGTCCGCGAAGCGGTGGTTCGGTTGGGGATGAAGACTACCCGGCAACTGGTCACGGTGTTCGCGATGCGGGAGGTGTTCAAAACCCGCCAGGCCGCGCTGCAGCAGGAGATGGAACGGCTCTGGAATCACTCCCGCGAGGTTGCCGCGCTGAGCTGGGTGCTGGCCGATCACGCGACCCGGATCAATCCGGAAGAAGCCCTGTTGGCCGGATTGCTGCACGATATCGGGGTCGTGCCGGTGCTGGTGCAGGCCGAGCACCATACGGCGCTGTTCTCCAACCCCGACAACCTCCACCATGCCATCGCCGAGCTGCGGGCCGACGTCGGCACCGCGGTGCTGGAGAACTGGTCGTTCCCGCCCGCGTTTTTGGAGGCGGTCCGGCATGCCGAGGACTGGCACTACGAATGCCGTGACGCCGAGCCTCAGCTGGTGGATGTGGTCATTGTCGCCCAGCTTCACGCGATGATCGGTTCGAACCAGAGTGCGGACCTGCCACCGTTTGATCAGGTGCCGGCCTATCGCCGGCTCGGTGAACTGGAACTCAATGCGTCCCGCAGCTTGCAGCTTCTGACCGAAGCCCGCACCCGGGTGGACGAAGTACAGCAGCTGTTGTCCATACGATGATCCGATCAACCATGACCGTACCGATCTTCCCCCTGAACTCGATTGTGTTGCCGAAGGGGCGGATACCCCTGCAGCTATTCGAGACGCGGTACATCGACATGCTGTCCCGGTGCCTGAAAGACGACGTCGGCTTTGTCGTGGTGCTGTTGCGCGAGGGCAGCGAAGCCGGCCGGTTTGCCCAGTTTTACGACATTGGTACCTACGTTCGGATCGTCGATTTCCAGCAGCTTAGCAACGGTTTGTTGGGCATCACCGTCGAAGGCCAGTTGAAAGTCAGCCTGCGAGAGAGTTGGCAGCAGGCGGATGGCTTGCACATGGGTGAGGTTGAGCCGCTCCTGGACGAAGCGCAGAGCGAAGTGCCGGAGCGGTACAGTGAGTTGCCGTCGGTGCTGGAGGCGCTGTGCCGGCACCCGGTTATCCGGGATCTGAAGATGCATGTGGATTACGCCGACGCCCGGGATGTCAGCTGGCGGTTGACGGAGCTGTTGCCGTTGGAGGCCTGCGAGAAACAGCGGCTGGTGGAGCTGCAGGATCCACTGGAACGGCTGGATCGGTTGCAGCAGCTGCTGGAAGCGCTGGAAGGTCGCTGACAGAACTCGGCTTGGGCTGGTAGTTGTGGATGGCCTCGTGCCAGTGGCAGGTCATATAGCCGATGGTCAGCATCACCCAGGCGATACCGGCGGTTACGGTGACCGAATCCAGTGAGATAGGAACCCGGTCGTAACGGCTATAACTGGCCCGAATCAGGCCGGTGATCGCCAGTCCCAGCAGGATGCCGCCGACAATGTCCGTGAACCAGTGTACGCCAAGATACAGCCGGCTCAGCGCGACCGGAACCAGCACCAGGGAAAACGCCAGGTAGATCTGCCAGCGTTGCCGGTGCCGACTTTCAGCCGCGACAAAGCTCGCCAGCAGGGTCACCAGCACGGTAATGCCAGTGGCGTGGCCACTCGGAAACGCCCCCGACGTTGGTGGCGCCGCCACCTGATCCGGCCTAACAATGTCGAAGGCCGCTTTCAGGCCCCAGATCAGCAGGTTCGTCAGCAGGGCCGCCAGGGCAATGTGCAGGGTGGCGGCGTAGTAGCCGCGCACAGCCAGCGCCAGAGTCGCCAGTATTGCCGCGCCGATCAGGACGGTAGGGTCGCCGAGCAGGGTGAAGGCGAGAGCCGGGCCGTCCAACAGCGGCTGGCGCAGAGCCGAGGTCCAGGCCAGCACCTGCTGATTGAAACCGTCGAGCGTGCCGGACGTGGTGATGGTCGCCCACAGCAGGAAGGCGCCTGTGGCCGCCAAGGTGAGCAGAACCGAGGCCAGCGGAAATTCGCCTTCCCGAGCCGGGCGCTCGTTGGTGTACAGGCGCCAGAACCTGTGTGCCGTATCGTAGCGCCGGATGCGCTGCTCTACCCAGCGATACAGCGGGCGTCCCTCGCCCAGACCGAGTTGCAGGCGCAGCAGCACGAAATAGACCGCAAACACGATGGCCACGCCGGTGCCGACGACCGCGTAAAAGTGCGCCGGTAGCTGAAAGTCGCTGTCGAGCGCCGCTCCGACCAGAAAGCCCGGAAGGATATACACCGGCGCCCAGCCCAGCGCCGACAGCATGTTAAAGCCCAGAAAACGACGCCAGGACATCCGGAGCGCGCCTGCGATCAGCGGCAAAACCGGCCGGATGGGGCCGATAAAACGACCGGCGACCACACTCTTGCCGCCGTGGCGGTGGAAAAAGGCTTCGCCTTTGGCAATGAGGGTGGGGTAGCGGCTGAACGGCCAGATCGAGGTCAGGCGCCCGTTGAAGCAGCGGCCGAGGGCAAAGCTGATGCTGTCGCCCGCGACCGCTCCCAGTCCGGCCCAGACCAGGGCTTCGGTCAGTGGCATGCCGGTTTTTCCGGCCAGCACGGCGACCGCGAACAGCACGGCGACGCCGGGCACGATGACGCCGGCAATCGCGAGGGATTCGACAAAGGCGGTTGCGAACAGGGCGGCGGCCAGCCAGCCCGGATTGACGGCGAGCCACGCCGTCAGATCACTCAGCCAGGACCCGCTCATGCGTCGATGCTTTCTCCCGGGCTGAACCAGACCGAATCCGGCCCGTGTTTCCGGGCTTCTTCCATGGCCTGACGGGCACGCTTGCGCAGGGTGTCGGTCCGGGTATCGCCGCTGCCTCGGGTGGTGCAGCCGACGCTCACGGTGGCCTTGCCAACGAGTGGCCATTGCTGTTCCGCGATCTGCCGGCGAATGCGTTCGGCGATCACCCGCACGCCCTCCTCGGGGGTAAAGGGCAGAATCAGAAAGAACTCGGATTCGTTCAGGGTATAGAGCGTGTCACCGGCACGGATGACACCAAACAAGTGTTCGGTCATGTCCTTAAACAGACGTTGGACGCCGGCCTTGCCATGCAGGTCGGTGGCCTCGTCGGCGTAGTCCAGCCCCAGGTGAATCACCGACAGCGGATGTCCGGTGGCAATGGCCCGGCTGATTTCCTTTTGCAGGGTTTCGTCCAGGAAGCGGGCGTTGTGGGCGCCGGTGACCGGATCGGTGATTGCCAGGTCTTCGGCCGACTGGGCCATGTGGTCGTAGTGCCAGATGTACAGGGCGGCGACGGTTAGCAGAATGAGCAAACCGGTGACGGTGATGAGGGCGTCTGCGGCGGGCTGGCGCAGGAACAGGACCACCGTGAGCGGCGCAAGCAGCAGCAGGGACAGCGCCAGCCCCTGGCGCAGCGGCAGAATCAGCAGATTCAGCACCAGCAGTGGCATCGCCCAGTGGCTGATGCCGGGGCCGTCCATGGTAATCAGTGCGGCCAGCAAACCACTGTTGAGCCCGGACAGAATCACCAGGTGCCCGGGTGCCGACAGTTGGTGGCGACGGCACACGAAGGTGTAGGCAAGCCCGGCCAGGGTCAGCGTCGCCATCCCGGCCGCCAGGTAGAACAGGTCGTAAAAGCCGTAGCGCAGGTTCTGCCCGGCCAGCATGGCGATAAACAGCGTCGCCAGGATATAGCCGGAGCTATGGGTCCAGGTTCTCAGGCGCGTTTCCGTCATGATGCGGGCATCTCCTGTTCACCCGAGGCTTTGGGCGGATGGGACCAGGCGCTGTAGGTCTGGGTCCGGTTGCCGCCCTGCTGCTGGGCCCGTCGCAGCGCGTGCGCGGCGCTTTGTTGAAGGCTGTCGGCATCGTCGCCAATGTTGAGGCCGGCGATGCCGGTGCTGACCGTGAGTTTCAGGCCGTGGGAGGTCAGCAAGGTGTGCAGCCCCGTGCGTATTTTGTCCGCCCGGCCCACCGCTTCCTGAGTGGCGATGCCGGGCAGGATGATCAGGAACTGAAGATCGGCCACCCGGTAGTAGGTATCGAAATCCCTCAGTTGCGAGTGCAGGTACCGACCGATGCGGGGCAGAATGGAGCGAATGTCCTCATCCCGCTCGTTCTCGCTCAGGTGAGTGTCCAGGCCGATCATGATCACCGACATGTCGGTGCCCTCGCGTTCGCTGCGCTGGATTTCCTTGTGCAGATCGGCCGACAGATACTCCCGGCTGGCGGCCTGGGTCAGCTCGTCGGTGCGTCGCAGTGGCGCCAGCTGTCGGCTCTTGTATTCGCGCAGAAACACCAGGACGGCCGACAGCATCAGGGTGAGCAAAAAAGCGCTGAGCATCTGGTGGCGGTCGGGCAGGTCGGTGGCCCATTGCACCCCCACACAGGCGAAAGCGGTGACCATCAAAGCCAGAATCGCGGCAACAGCCGGCGGAAACAGCGCGAACGCAACCAGGGGGAGTGCATAGAGCCAGTGCGTCATGGCCCAGGGGCCGAGTATGAGTGCCGACAGCAAGAGTGCGGTCAGGGCCAGGAAAAATAACTTTTGAATCGCAGGCCAGGGGCGTTTTTTCCGGGCTGGGTGGAACGCCGGGCTGCACAGCACCATGCCGGTGGCCGCCGCCGCGACCGCCGCCATCAGGGGTTGCCCGACAATGGCGCTAACGACTGTTACGGTGAGCAGAATCACGAATCCGCTTCGTGATAGTCGGCTCAGCAGGAATTTTTCGGCCATATGGGCCATGGTGTGTCCTTCCTCTCCTGGCGCGTCCATTGAGTATGCATCATAGCGCAGCGGTATAATAATCGTTTGAGGTGCGTACTTGAAACGGGAAAGGTAAAGTTAAGGCCCAACTTTCGAACATTGCGATCAACACACAGGGTAAAGGGATGGATATTGCAGCTTATATGGCCGAGGTGGGTCAGCAGGCGCGGGCGGCGGCCACTCAGGTCGCGCGCTCGACCACCGAAGTGCGCAACAAGGCGCTGCTGGCGACTGCGGACGCATTGGACAACGCGCGCAGCGAGCTGACGCTGGCAAACAGCAAAGATCTTGAGAAAGGTCGCGAAAACGGCCTGGATGCGGCCATGCTGGATCGCCTGGAGCTGACGCCCGCACGTATTGACGCGATGATTGAAGGGCTGCGTCAGGTGGCCTCGCTGCCGGACCCGATTGGTGTGATCTCGGACATGACCTATCGTCCTTCCGGCATCCAGGTGGGCAAAATGCGGGTGCCGCTGGGCGTCATTGGCATCATCTACGAATCGCGCCCCAATGTGACGGTGGAAGCGGCCAGTTTGTGTCTGAAGTCGGGCAACGCCACGATTCTTCGGGGCGGCTCGGAAGCCATTCATTCGAATCAGGCGATCGCCCGTTGCCTGGCCCAGGGGCTGGCGGCCTCGGGCCTGCCGGAAACCGCTGTTCAGGTTATCAGTACCACGGATCGGGCGGCGGTGGGTGAGCTGATCACCATGCCGGAGTATGTGGACGTGATCGTCCCCCGGGGCGGCAAGGGCCTGATAGAACGGATCAGCCGGGACGCCCGCGTGCCGGTGATCAAGCATCTGGATGGTGTGTGTCATGTCTACATCGACAGCCACGCCGACCCGGAAAAAGCGCTGGCGGTGGCGGTGAACGCCAAAACCCAGCGTTACGGCACCTGCAACACCATGGAAACCCTGTTGATCGATCAGGAGGTGGCCGAAGACCTGCTGCCGCTGCTGGCTTCGGCCTTTAGCGAAAAAGGCGTCGAGCTGCGCGGCTGTCCCCGAACCCGGGAAATCGTACCCAGCGCTCGGGCAGCGACCGAGGCGGACTGGACCGAGGAATACCTGGCGCCGATCCTGGCGATTCGCGTGGTGGATGGGCTGGATGGTGCGATTGAGCACATCAATCGCTACAGCTCTCAGCACACCGACAGCATCGTCACCGAAAATTACACCCGGGCCCGTCGCTTCATCACCGAGGTTGACTCCAGTTCCGTCATGGTGAACGCCTCAACCCGGTTTGCCGACGGCTTTGAGTACGGACTGGGGGCGGAAATCGGTATCTCCACCGATAAGATCCACGCGCGCGGGCCGGTGGGGCTGGAAGGGCTGACCTCGCAGAAGTACGTGGTTTTTGGTGACGGCCACATCCGGACCTGATCACCATGCACGTGATTTACGGGGGCACGTTTGATCCGGTCCACCACGGCCATCTGCGCCTGGCGATCGAGCTTTGTGATCGCCTCGGGGTGCCCTCCGTCCGCCTGATTCCCTGTTACATACCGCCTCATCGCGGAGCCACCGGCGCCAGCGCAGCGCAGCGGCTTCGCTTACTGGAACTGGCCACAGTGGGCGAGCCCAGGCTGACCATTGACGATCGGGAATTGCGACGCGAAGGCGCCTCCTACACCGCCGACACCCTGCGTCAACTCAGGGCAGAATTGGGTGCGCGGGCATCGCTGGCGATGGTTGTGGGCACCGACGCCTTTGCCGGTTTTGACCGATGGCGCGACTGGCAGGCGATCCCCGAACTTGCCCACATCATCGTGGTGCGTCGGCCCGGTCCGCCACTGGCGCCGGACAGCGTGCCGGCGCGGCTGCTCCATGAACGCCGCGCCGGGTGCGTGGCGGAGCTTCACCAAGCCCCCGCCGGGCGGATTCTGGAACTGGATCCGCCACTGCTGGACATCTCCGCGACCGGTATTCGAGAGCGCATTGCCGCCGGACGCTCGCCCCGGTATCTGATTCCCGACTCGGTGTGGGCGGAAATCCGGCAACAGGGCCTGTACGGCGCCTGCCCGGACGGGAACTTTTAGTGCTACAATCGCGTCTGAATGAGACTTTTCGGGCCGCCGTTGTGGTCGCCGCCCGACCGACAGGGTGATTATGCAGGCTGAAGAACTGAAAGATCTTGTAGTTAATGCGCTAGAAGAGGTTAAAGCCCAGGACATCAGCGTCATTGATGTTCGCGACCGGACCAGTGTGACCGACTTTATGGTCCTGGCCTCCGGCACTTCCAACCGACACGTCAAGTCCCTTGCCGATTCCGTGGTCGATGAGGCCAAGGGCAATGGGGTGCGCGCCAATAACGTCGAGGGCGCCAACGCCAGCGACTGGATTCTGGTTGACCTTGGCGATGTGGTGGTCCATGTAATGATGCCCGCAACCCGCGAATTCTACGATCTGGAGCGTTTCTGGCGCGATGCCCCGGATCTCGGTGCCGCGGGCAGCGAATAATCATGCGTTTGCGCCTGATCTGCGTGGGGCAGAAGATGCCCGACTGGGTCAGTACCGGGTACCAGGATTATGCCCGCCGGATGCCGCCGGAGCTTCCCCTTGAGTTGGTTGAAATCCCCATGGCCCATCGGGGCAAGAACCCGGACATTGCCAGACTCGTGCAAAAAGAAAGTGACGCGATTCTGGCAGCCCTCGGGCCCCGGGACCGGGTCATTGCGCTGGAAGTGGGCGGCCGGCCCTGGTCGACCGAGAAACTTGCCAGTCAGCTCGAACTCTGGCAGCAGGAGGGGCAGGATGTCAGCTTTCTGGTGGGCGGCCCCGACGGACTGGGCGACGCCTGCCGGCAGCGGGCATGTGCCCAGTGGTCGCTGTCGCCGCTGACGCTGCCGCACCCTCTGGTCCGGATTCTGCTGGCCGAGCAACTGTATCGGGCCTGGTCCATTACCCGTAACCACCCGTACCACCGGGCTTAGGGAAACGCCATGCCGTGGGGCGAGTTCAAAGACACCGCCGCCGAGCGCCGGCTGTTTCACCGGCGGGCGCTGGTGATGCTGGCGTTTGTGGTCCTGCTGCTGGGTGTTCTGGTCGCCCGGATGTACCAGTTGCAGGTTGTCGAGCACGACATCTACGCCACCATTTCTGACAAAAACCGGGTTCAGGTGCAATCTGTGCCGCCGCCCCGGGGGCTGGTCTACGACCGTAACGGCGTCTTGCTCGCCGAGAACCGGCCGGTCTTCAGTGTCACTCTGGTGCCCGAGCGGGTCGATGGCATGGAGAGCACGCTGGCCCAGCTGAGCCGCATCCTGGACGTATCCGACGAAGACCTGGAGCGGTTCCGGCGCCGTCTGCAGGAACCCCGCCGGCCGTTCCAGGAAATCCCCTTACGCTACGATCTTAACGAGCAGGAAATTGCGCGCCTGGCGGTCCATCGGCACGAGTTGCCGGGGGTCGAAGTTCAGGCCGAACTGGTGCGTTACTACCCCCACAGCGAACTCACCGCCCACGCCCTCGGTTACGTTGGCCGCATCAACCGGGAGGAGCTGCAGCGCATCGACCCGGTGAATTACGCCGGCACCAACTACATTGGCAAATCCGGCATTGAGCGCTTCTACGAGGAGCTGCTGCACGGCAAGGTCGGCTATCAGCACGTCGAGACCAACGCCCGGGGCCGGACGCTGCGGGTGCTGGAACGGGAGAACCCGGTGCCCGGCGAGGACCTTCGGCTGCACCTGGATCTGCGGCTGCAGAAACGCGCCCACGAGCTGCTGGACGGCCGCCGGGGTGCGGTGGTGGCGATCGAACCCTCGACCGGCGGCATCTTGGCGCTGGCGAGTGTGCCTGGATTCGACACCAACCAGTTTGTGACCGGGATCAGCGTCGAGGATTACCGGGCGTTGAGCACCAGCAAGGATCAGCCCCTGTTTAACCGG
>JBPEXU010000163.1:0-12998 GCA_052031225.1 Marinobacter sp.
CCAATGATGGCGCCAAGGTTGATGACCGATTGCAGCTCCACCGCACCGGCCTGCTGAAAAATCCGGTTCATCAGATCGGGATGCCGTTCCAGTTCACGGCTCAGCAGCGCTTTCAGGTCCACCAGCTCGTCGAGATCGTCGCCGAAGTCCTCCACCAGCTCCTCGATGCGTCCCGGCAGCTGTTCCCTGGCCCACTGGTAGATCCGGTTGCGAACGAACAGTGGCAGGTTGTCCCACAGCACCGGCTGGGTCTGGTACATGATTTCGTCAATGTATTCATCGACGCGCGGGGTCGCTTGCGCCAGCACCTGCTCAACGATCCGATGAGGTTCGAGCTTGTCGTACACCGCGTTGAGATTGCCGAATTTCTGCAGAGTCCGGTCGATGCAGATGTGGGCCATTTTCTCGGCCTTGCGGGGAATGACACCCTGCCAGCCAATGCCGCCAACGCCCACGAACTGGACCGGATAGAACGACATCTGAATGGCCAGCCAGTTGGTCACCCAGCCGGTCACGGCGGCCAGCAGCGGTACGGACAGGAGCGCAAGATCGATCAAGTGTTACCCCGGCTAGTCAACGACGGCCCTGAGCCATCGGTTTCCCTGTTAGGTAGCGGCAAAAACTCCGTTGCCAGAGGCATCGGGCATTGGCTGAATAATGGGATAAGTGGCCTCGCACGGCATTGGCCGTGACGCCAGCGGGCCGGTGGTATTGCGGCAGCATCGCCCCCGCGCAGGCGGGAACGATGCCGAAAGGATTGCTGATTAAGGGTTGGCGGATTACTGGTAGTAGGCGTTTTCGGTGTTGGAATGATCGGTCACGTCCCGGACGCCGGTAATCTCGGGTACGCGCTCCTTCAGCGTGGTTTCAACACCTTGTTTCAGAGTCATACTGACCGCCGAGCAACCCTGGCAGCCGCCGCCAAAGCGCAACACGGCGATGGATTCATCGACAATTTCCACCAGAGACACTTCGCCACCGTGCGCCGCCAGGTTCGGATTGATCTCCGAGGCCAGTACGTAGTTGACACGATCCGGCAGCGGCGCATCGTCATCGATCTTGGGCACTTTCGCGTTCGGCGCCTTGATGGTCAGCTGACCGCCCATCTGATCTTTCGAGTAATCCACCAGGGCATCCTCAAGGAACGGCACCGAATTGTGATCCAGGTACAGGGTAAATTTGCCCAGATCCATTTGCTCGTCCGTCGGCACCACCTCGTTGGGCGGGCAATAGGCCAGACAGGTCTCCGCGTTCTTGGTACCGGGCTGGGTGACGAAGATCCGCACCCCCATTCCCTCAACGTCCTGTTTCTCGATAAGTTGCGCGAGGTAGTCCCGTGCGGAGTCTGTGACAGTAACCAATGCCATGCTATCCATCCGTTCGAAAGTTAGGGCTCCATTTTAGGAGAGTTCGCTGGAACAATAAAGACCAAGTAAAATGCTAGGTCTTTGACGAGTATCATGAGTTTCCCCTACAGCCCGCACCACCCTTGGGCTGTCGGGCGAGTCTTGACAATCGCTACGCGCGCAGGGACGCACATCGGTAATTTTGCTATGATCCCGCGCCACTAAAATGAAACACGACGTAATTCACGACATCCGGAAGACGCCCTATGACTGACCGAACATCCCGTCTGGAGCAATTACACAAGGCCCTCAAGGAGCGCATTATCATCCTTGATGGTGGTATGGGCACAATGATCCAGAACCAGAAACTGGATGAAGCGGCTTTCCGGGGCGACCGTTTCAGGGACTACGACCGCGAAGTCCAGGGCAATAACGATCTGCTCAATATCACCCAGCCGGCGTTGCTCCGGAATATCCACGCCGAATACCTGGAAGCCGGTGCCGACATCATCGAGACCAACACCTTCAACTCAACGCGCCTGTCCCAGGCCGACTATGGCCTTGAGGACATCGCCCGGGAGCTGAATGTAGCAGCAGCAAAACTGGCCCGGGACGTGGCCGATGAATTCACCGCGAAAAACCCTGGCAAACCCCGGTTCGTTGCCGGCGCCGTTGGCCCAACCTCCAGAACCGCCTCGATCTCCCCCGACGTCAATAACCCCGGATACCGGAACGTCGATTTCCAGACTCTGGTCGAGAATTATTACGAGGCGGTGTCAGGACTGGTCGAGGGCGGAGCGGACCTGATCCTGATTGAAACCATCTTCGACACCCTCAACGCCAAGGCCGCCATCTACGCGACTCAGCAGTTTTTTGAGGACAGCGGCACCGAGCTGCCAATCATGATTTCCGGCACCATTACCGATGCCTCCGGTCGCACCCTGTCCGGCCAGACCACGGAAGCCTTCTGGAACTCGGTGGCGCACGCCAAGCCCATTTCGGTCGGCCTGAACTGCGCCCTGGGCGCCGATGCCCTCCGGCCCTACATCGAAGAGCTGTCGGCGAAGGCGGAAACCTACGTCAGCGCCCATCCCAACGCCGGCCTGCCCAACGAATTTGGCGAGTACGACCAGACCCCGGAGGAAATGGCGGACATCATCGAGGGTTTCGCCCGCGATGGTTTTCTGAACATCATTGGCGGTTGCTGCGGCTCCCGTCCGGATCACATTGAAGCGATTGCCGAGGCGGTCGCCAAGTACCCGCCCCGGCAGATACCGGAACGTCCGAAGGCGCTGCGGCTGTCTGGCCTGGAGCCGTTCACCGGAGACGACAACACCCTCTTCATCAATGTCGGCGAACGGACCAACGTCACCGGCTCCAAGCGTTTTCTGCGGCTGATCAAAGAAGAGCAGTACGAGGAAGCCCTGAGCGTCGCCCGGGATCAGGTTGAGAACGGTGCCCAGATCATCGACATCAACATGGACGAGGGCATGCTCGACTCCAAAGAGGTGATGGTCACCTTCCTCAACCTGGTCGCCTCCGAGCCGGACATTTCCCGGGTGCCGATCATGATCGACTCCTCGAAATGGGACGTGATCGAAGCCGGCCTTCGGTGCATTCAGGGCAAGGCGGTGGTGAATTCCATCAGCCTCAAGGAAGGCGAGGACGAGTTTCTCAAACGCGCCCGAGACTGCATGCGCTACGGCGCGGCGGTGGTGGTCATGGCCTTCGATGAGCAGGGCCAGGCCGATACCTACGAACGCAAGATCGAAATCTGCAAGCGCTCCTACGACCTGCTCACCGGTATTGGCTTCAATCCGGCGGACATCATTTTCGATCCGAATATTTTTGCCATCGCCACCGGCATTGAAGAACACAACAACTACGCCGTCGACTTCATCGAGGCGACCCGCTGGATCAAGCAGAACCTGCCCTACGCCTCCATTTCCGGTGGCGTCAGCAATGTGTCTTTCTCGTTCCGCGGCAACGACGTGGTGCGCGAAGCCATCCACTCGGTGTTCCTCTACCACGCCATCAAAGCCGGGATGAACATGGGCATCGTCAATCCCGGACAATTGGTGATCTACGACGAGATTGAGCCGGAGCTGAAAGAGCGGGTGGAAGACGTGGTGCTGAACCGCCGCGACGACGCCACCGACCGTTTGCTGGAGGTGGCCGAAAAGTACCGTGGCAAGGGCGGCAAGACTCAGGAGGAAGACCTGGCCTGGCGAGAATGGCCGGTCGAGAAACGCCTTGAGCATGCCCTGGTGAAAGGCATTACCACCTACATTACCGACGATACCGAGGAGTGCCGGCAGAAGGTCAGCCACCCAATCGAAGTGATCGAAGGGCCGCTGATGGACGGCATGAACGTGGTTGGGGATCTGTTCGGTGACGGCAAGATGTTCCTGCCCCAGGTGGTCAAGAGCGCCCGTGTGATGAAGCAGGCGGTCGCCCACCTGATCCCGTACATTGAGGCGGAAAAGACCGAGGATCAGCAGGCCAAGGGCAAAATCCTGATGGCGACGGTCAAGGGCGACGTGCACGACATCGGCAAAAACATCGTGGGTGTGGTACTGCAGTGCAACAACTACGAAGTGATCGACCTGGGCGTGATGGTGCCCTGCGACAAGATCCTGGAGACCGCCCGCCAGGAAAACGTCGACCTGATCGGCCTGAGCGGGCTGATTACCCCGTCACTGGACGAGATGGTGCACGTGGCCCGCGAAATGCAGCGCCTGGACTTCCAGATTCCGCTGATGATTGGCGGCGCCACCACCTCCAAGGCCCACACCGCGGTTAAGATCGAACCCAACTATAAGAACGACATTGCCTTGTACGTCTCCGACGCCTCACGCTGTGTCAATGTCGCGTCTCAGCTGCTGAGCAGTACCGCCAAGCCGGCGTTTGTCGCCGCGGCCCGGGCCGAGTACGAGGAAATTCGCGAACGCCGCAAAAACCGGGGCGAGCGCACCAAACTGGTGTCACTGAAAGAGGCCCGTGACCGGGCTCCGGACATTCCGTTTGAGGGCTACCAGCCGCCGAAACCGGGCTTTACCGGCATTCGAGTTTTCGACGACTATGATCTGAACGAGCTGGTGGACTACATCGACTGGACGCCGTTCTTCATTTCCTGGGACATCTCCGGCAAATACCCGGCCATTTTTGACGACCCGAAGCGCGGCGAGGCGGCGCGCAATCTGTTCAACGATGCCCAGAAAATACTGCGCCAGATGATTGATGAACAGCGCATCAAGGCGCGCGGTGTTGTCGGCTTCTGGCCCGCCAACCGGCGCGGCGACGACATCGTCGTTTATCGCGACGAAACCCGCACCGAAGAAGTGGCCATCCTCCATCATCTGCGCCAGCAGGATGAGAAAGCCCCCGGTAAGCCGATGATGGCGCTGTCTGACTTTGTCGCGCCCGAAGGTTCCGATACGCCGGACTACGTCGGCGGCTTTGCGGTCACCGCCGGCATTGGCGTCGAGGAATTCTCGCAGGAATTCAAGGACCGTCACGACGACTACAACGCGATCATGGTCAAGGCCCTTGCCGACCGTCTGGCCGAGGCATTCGCCGAACGGATGCACGAGCGGGTGCGCAAGGAGTTCTGGGGCTACGCCGGTGACGAGCAGCTCAACAACGACGATCTGATCCGGGAGCGCTACCGTGGCATTCGGCCGGCACCGGGCTACCCTGCCTGCCCCGACCACACCGAAAAGGCAACCCTGTTCAAGCTACTTAACGCTACCGAGACCACGGGCATTGAGCTGACCGAGCACTTTGCCATGTTCCCGACCGCTGCGGTGTCGGGCTGGTACTTCGCCCATCCCGACTCCAAGTACTTTGCCGTCGGCAAGATTGGCGCCGATCAGGTTGAAGACTATGCTTCCCGAAAGGGAATATCCAAAGCGGAGGCGGAGCGCTGGCTGATGCCAAGCCTGGCCTACGATCCAGCCGAGTAGCGGGGAGCACAGCACCATGACCGACCTGGCGGAAAAGCCCGACGAACAGAGTCAACGCAACGCCAGGTCGCCGGGTGTCTGGAAAATTGCCCAAAGCATCCTGGCCGGCGCCTTCGGTGTGCAATCGGACAAGCGTCGGCGGGAGGACTTTTCCAGTCACAGCCCCTGGCCATACATTCTGGCCGGGGTGCTGTTTACCGCTGGGTTTGTGGTGGGGCTGGTGCTCGTGGTTCAGCTGGTACTGGCAAGTCGCTGACTCACTGTCCGGACACCCAGACCACCGCGAATGCCACCACCAGCAACACCAGTGCCACGGCGGCGGCAGCGTCCACCTGACTGTCTGATCGCAAGGATTTTTTCATGGATTCTCACCTTCACTCCGGGGTTGTCGATTGTTGTTCCCATTCCCAGTTAAGCAAATTCTGACGGATCGTCCAGCAGCCAGCCCCGCTTATCACCTGAATCGATAAACATATTTTGAAATAATCATTTTTGAAATAAAAAGCCGGTGTTATCCTGCGCTGCTGATATAAGACGCCCCTACCCATCCGAGGAGAGACGGAGGTAGCCGGGGGCCGGACCGAGACAACCGAGACGTTTTTTTATGTACGTATACGACCAGCACGACCGACAGATAGCTGCCGAGCGGGTAGCCCAGTTCCGAGACCAGACCGAACGCGCCCTGGCCGGTGAACTGGCGGAGGAAGAGTTTCTCCCGCTGCGCCTCCAGAACGGACTCTACGTTCAGCGCCTTGCTCCGATGCTGCGGATCTGTGTGCCCTACGGCATGCTCAGATCCGAGCAGCTGCGTCGCCTCGCTCGCATCACCCGGGACTACGATAAAGGCTACGCCCATTTCACCACCCGTCAGAACGTTCAGCTGAACTGGCCGGCGCTGGAGGACGTGCCCGATATCCTCGCCGAACTGGCGGAAGTGGAAATGCACGCCAACCAGACCAGCGGCAACTGCATCCGGAACACCACCACCGATCAGTTCGCCGGCGTTCAGGACGATGAAATTACCGATCCGCGCCCCTACTGCGAGATCATCCGGCAGTGGTCCACGTTCCACCCCGAATTCGCGTTTCTGCCGCGAAAGTTCAAAGTAGCGATCAACGCTTCGGAAAAAACCGACCGGGCCGCGATTCGGGTACACGACATCGGCCTGCAGCTGGTGCGTAACGATGCCGGAGAGCTTGGCTTCCGCGTTCATGTCGGCGGCGGACTCGGCCGCACCCCGATGATCGGTCCGGTCATCCGGGAATTCCTGCCGGAGCTGGACCTGCTGACCTACCTCGAAGCGATCCTGCGGGTTTACAACCGGTACGGCCGGCGGGACAACAAGTTCAAGGCCCGCATCAAGATTCTGGTCAAGGCGCTCACGCCCGAAGGCTTTGCCGAGAAAGTGGAAGCCGAGTGGCAGCATATCAAGGACTCGCCGACCCGCCTGACGCCGGAGGCGATTGACCGCATCAAAGGGTACTTCACCGAACCGGCGTACGAATCGCTGACCGACGCAACCGATCTACTGGCCCAGCAGCGTTTTGAGCACCGGGCCTTCGATCAGTGGCTGTCTCACAACGTCGATCGCCACAAAAAGCCGGGCTACGCGATCGTGACGCTGACCCTGAAAAAGACCGGGGTTCCGCCCGGGGATGTGACCGATCGACAGCTGGAACAGATCGCCGATCTGGCCGATCAGTACAGCTTCGGCGAAGTCCGGGTAACTCACCAGCAGAACGTGGTGCTCGCAGACGTCCGCCAGGACAGGCTGTTCGAGCTGTGGCAGGCAATCACCCCGATGGGTTTCGCCACCGCCAACCTGAACACCCTGACAGACGTAATCTGCTGCCCGGGCGGCGACTTCTGTGCGTTGGCGAACGCCAAGTCGATTCCGGTCGCAGAGGCGATCCAGCGCCGCTTCGATGATCTCGACTACCTGTACGACCTGGGCAACATCGACCTGAACATCTCCGGCTGCATGAACGCCTGTGGCCATCACCACGTTGGCAACATCGGCGTACTGGGTGTCGACAAGAAAGGCGAAGAGTTCTATCAGGTCAGCCTGGGCGGCTCGTCCCATCACGACGCCGAGATCGGCAAGATTCTCGGACCGTCGTTCGCGCGCGACGACATGCCGGAAGTGATTGCCAAGATCATCGAGGTTTACGTGCAACACCGGACCGACGAGGAGAGCTTCCTCGACACCTACCGGAGAATTGGAATCGATCCTTTCAAGGAGCGGGTATATGCCTAAGGTCATCGCTGCAGACGGCAGCATTCGAGAAGATAACTGGGTTGTCGTCCCCCGCCCCGCCGACGGCGAATCCCTGGCGCTGCCGGACAACCAGCCGGCCCTGATTCCAGCCGACCTGTGGCTGGCAGGCTATGAACATTACGCCGGCAACCAGAACGTGGGCGTTTGGTTTGACAGCCACGACGAGCCCGAAATGCTGGCGGATAAAGTGAACGAGCTGTCGGTTATCGCAGTCAACTTCCCGCGTTTTGTGGATGGCCGGGGGTACAGCATTGGCCGTCTCCTGCGGGAGCGTTTTGGCTACCGCAACGAGCTGCGAGCCATCGGCGACGTCCTGCTCGATCAGCTGCAGTTCATGAAACGCTGTGGCTTCGATGCGTATGTGCTGCGCCCGGACAAGGACATCAACAAGGCGGCGAAGTGCCTGAACTTCTTCAGCCTGTCCTATCAGGCGGCGACAGATACCGACCTGCCGCTGTTCCGGCGCCGGGCTTCCTGACCGCTCCCGCAGAAACCAAAAAAGGGCACCTGCCAAGGGTGCCCTTTTTTTCTGGAAAAATCGCCGTAACGCTAGCGGGCGTGATCCAGCACCACTTTGCCCACCGACGCGCCCCGAAGGAACGACGCCAGCGCCTCTTTCAGCTCAGCGCGGCCAATGTCCCGGGCAGAAGCCTCGGTTTTCGGGCAGCGCCAGTCACCGGCGAGCTTGTTCCACACAGCCTCTTTCTCCGGCCGCGGGATTTCCACCGAGTCCACGCCCAGCAGATTGATCCCCCGGAGGATGAACGGCAGGACCGTGGTTGAGAGCTGCGGACCGGCAACCAGACCGCAAATGGCGACAGAGCCACCGGGCTGAATCTGTTTCAGCAATTCCGCCAGCGGGGTTCCGCCCACGGTATCCACCGCGTTGGCGAACACCGGCTTGAGCAGAGGTTTCTTCTGCTCGGCCAGCACTTCGCGGCCAACAACCTCCCGGGCACCCAAGGCCTTGAGGCTGTCGGCGTGATCGGTTTTACCACTGACAGCAACCACCTCAAAGCCCAGCCCGGCCAACAACTCGACGGCAACGGTACCGACCGCGCCACTGGCACCGGTGACCGCCACCGGCCCCTGCTCGGGTTTGGCGCCCATGGTCAGCAATTTCTGCACACAGAGTCCGGCAGTGAGGCCGGCGGTCCCGTAAATCATGGCCGTGCGGCTGTCCCAGCCCTCAGGCATGGCAACGCACCAGGAGGCCGGCACCCGGATGAACTCGCCGAAGCCGCCGGCGGTGTTCATCCCCAGGTCATAACCCGTCACAATCACCGAAGCGCCCACGGCCGGGTTACCGGTGGCGGACGCCACCACCTCACCGGCGGCGTCGATACCGGGGGTGTGAGGATAGGCGCGGGTCACCCCTTTGTTGCCACTGGCCGACAAGGCATCTTTGTAGTTCAGGGACGAATGCCGGACCCGGATCAGCACATCGCCCTCCGGCAAATCGGCGACGGTCAGCGTCTGCTCGCGGCCAACATACGTTCCCTCTTTCTCTTCAACGCGCCAGGCTTTGAATTCGGTGTTGTTATCCATGGCTGTATCTCCTGGTCTCGACTACTGGATTTTCTGGTTGCGAAACGCGCTCAGAACGCGCCATACGGTCTGTTCCAGTGCCGCACTGGCCGCCAACCCGAGCTTTTCGGGCAAGGTGCGTTTGCGCTGGTAACTGACTGAGACTACGTCGGCACGGTCACAGGCCTCAATGAGATATTCGTCGGAGGTCTTGATCTCATCGATCAGGTTGACCTCCAACGCCCGTTTGCCAAACCAGATATCGCCATTGGCTACCTGATCGATATCGACCGATGGCCGGCGTTCACGGACGTACTCCTTGAACAGAACGTGCGTGTCTTCGAGATCTTCGAGAAACTTCTGCCGGCCTTTTTCGGTGTTCTCACCAAAAATCGTCAGCGTGCGTTTGTGCTCACCGGCGGTCAGTACCTCAAAATCGACGTCGTTTTTCTTCAGGAATCGATGAAAATTGGGCAGCTGGGCAACCACACCGATGGACCCCAAAATAGCAAACGGCGACGCCAGAATCCGGTCGGCGACACAGGCCATCATGTAACCGCCACTGGCCGCCACCTTATCGACACAGGCGGTCAGGCGAATGCCTTTGCTACGAAAACGATCGAGCTGAGCGGCAGCAAGCCCGTAAGCGTGCACCAGACCGCCACCACTTTCGAGCCGGATAACGACTTCGTCTCGATCCGGATCGGCAACGCTCAGCACCGCGGTAACGGCACGACGCAGAGCCTCGGTATCGCTGGCCTTGATGTCACCGTCAAAATCCAGCACATAGACCCGGGCCGGGGCATCCGTCGCGGAATCCCCTTCCTTGGCTTTCGCTTTCTCGGCTTTCTTTTCGGCCTTCGCTTTCTTCTTGCGCTCTTTCTCGAACGCCTTGCGTTCGCCGTCGGTCATCAGCCTGCCTTGAATCGCTTCGCGAAGCTTTTGATACTTCTCGTTTAACTTGCGAATCTTCAGCTCACCGTCGCCATCGTGGTCATCCCGTTCTTTCTGGGCGGAAGCGACAATCACCGATACCAGCACCACGGCCGCGACGACAAACGTCACAACCTTGGCGAGGAACAAACCGTACTCTGTCAGAAACTCCAAAATTGCTTCTCCAACTGATTGTGCAGGCGTGAGAGTGTAACGTACCGACCGGTTGCTGATAAGGAGAGCAAAAAAATTAAAACAAGCGTTCGATCGACCTTGACACCGCCACCCGCTAACCATAAAGTCGGATTGCGAGGTCGGCTCTACCCAGGCGCCCGTACAGGCTTGTATTCAGCCAGGGACAACCAAGCCGTCGTCATGACAAGACAACCATCAAAAAGGGTAAAATAATGTCTGTAGCACAGGTATTTGAAAAACTCGAACAGAACTTCAACGCAGACGCAGCTCAGGGCCTGGATCTGGTTTTCCAGTTCGACATCGAAGACGACAAGACCTACCACCTGGTCATCAACGACGGCACCTGCAAGCTGCACGAAGGTGCTCACGACGATCCTTCTGTTACCCTGATCATGAACTCCGAAACCCTGCAGGGCATCGTTTCCGGTGAAACCGACGGCATGCAGGCGTTCATGGCAGGCCAGCTGCGCGCCGAGGGCGACATGATGCTGGCAACCAAGCTGGGCGAGCTGTTCAACATGGGCTAATTGCCCATCCACAAAAAAACCTGCGCATGTTCGCAGGTTTTTTTGTGCCCCGATTATTTCCCTTCACTCATCCCAGAGCTGTACCGCTTCCCTCGCCTGATCGTTCACTGGCACCGCCACCAGCCCCGAGGACGACAGCCGCACGTCAAACAAGGCGCCGTCACGCATCGGCATGAACGTCGCGTTTCCGTAAACCCCTTCGACAAACGGCAGATTAAACTCCCGGTCAAGCAGCCACAGATCCGGCCAGTGGCTTTCGGATAAACCGATCACCGTTCGCGGCAGCGTGCGCTCCTGCTCCAGCGAGGTGTAACGTCCACTCAGTCGCTCGAGCCGGTAACCCGGGGCGACACCAAGCCAGCGGATTGGCCCGGCAAATCGAAGGATCCGGGCATCCAGCTGCCACTGATCCCCCCGAAGGGTGCGAACAATTGGGTTTTCGTCCCGGGCTTGCAGCGTAATCCGCCAGAGCTGATCGCCCTGTCGCTGCGTCGAAATGGTCGCGACCGTCTGCATACCCTCCAGGGACTGATAGCCGGCAATATTGACCGCGATCACCAGGGTATACAGGCCACACAAGAGCAGCGCAAAGACCGCCATGCCTTTGAGCCAGTCCAGCAACCAGCGGGGACGCAAGAAAAACAGCAGGCTTGCCAGCACCAGCAGTCCGCCAATAACAGCGAGCGTGATGGTGGCAAGTTCGTTGGTCATGGTGTCAGAGGCCGACGTCGTCCAGAGAAGACTGCGCCAGCTTCAGCAGATCGGCATTGCGCTCTTCCCGCTTGCCGATACTCTCGATGTAGTATTCCAGCGAGGTGAGCGCATCCGCCAGCGCTTCAAGCACCTGGGTTGGCGGCGCTTCGCGGGCATCCAGCAGCCGCTCCTGGATCGACGCCGCCACCCGCTCAAGCACGTCCGCCGCCGCCGGATCATTCACCATGTGCAGGCCGCCCCAGATGCTGTGCAAGGTGCCTGGCAGGTTTGCCAGGTGCAGCTTGTCATAATCGGATTCAATGAATGCAGTAATGGCCCGTTTCGCCAGTGTCAGCGCACTTCGCGCCTCATCGGCAACAACGAACATGGCTTCCTGCAGGTAGGTGGATTCCTCACGATTTCGGCCGGCACCGGCCAGTGCGTCGGTTTCGGAGGTAATGCCCCGTGTCATGATCTGCATGACCGCATCCTCAACCCCGAGAACCGAATCGGCCAGGCGATACAGCTCGTCATCGTCCGGTAAGCGGTTTTCCTGCTCCCACTTGCGCAACTGCTCCGCTTCGTCCCGGGCGATGGACGCCAGGCGATTCAGATCGAGCATTACCAGGGTGTTCGCCAGGCGCTCCAGGGCGTCGGCAATGGAGGACAATTCGGCCAGATCCGGCTCAATGCCCCGCTCAATGATATCGAGCTTGTCTTTGAGCTGATTGAGCTCTTCCTGCAACGCTTCGGTCAGCGACTTCAGGACATCGCTTCCCGGCCCGTACAGGCGTCGAGAATGCGCCTCAAGCATGGCATCGGGGAATTTGGACGGCGCCAGGTGGAAGGCATCGAGCACCCGGGTCACCTCGGGGTTCGCCGATCCGCTCCGGTACAACAGATAAACCAGATCACGAATCAGCGAATCCGGCGCGTCCTTGGCGGTCGCCACCTTACCCACGTAGACCATTTCACGGGCATACTTCTCGATGCGCATCAGCATCCGCTTGCGGGCTTTGTTGAACACCATCGCCCGATCCAGCATGGTGTCGGCGACGACAGCCAGCAGACACCACATCTGCCCCATCGGCTGCCCCTGACACAAGCGGGACAACCCGCGTGCCGCCCGGCCGATGAGCTTCTTGTTGACCACGTCGTTACGCTCGCGCAGCACGCCCAGCAGGGCGACCTGGAAAGTCAGGCGCATGCGCCGGGCCATGACCTCGTAATCGGCTTCATCGCCGTCAAACGGCGTCAGGTTTGCGCCCGCGCAGAAGTCCGGGCGCTCACCGACATCGACATCAAAGAAACAGGATTCGGGGTATGGCTTTTCCCGCCGCGCTTCCCGAAGATCGTTAATCACCGGCAGCAGCAACTCCGGATGATCTTCCCGCTGCTGGTGGTAGTACTCGACGTAACGGCGGAGGATGAACAACGCGCTGTTGAGTGTGGTTAACAGGATATTCTTGTCATCGTTGGCGCCCACCGGGACATCGTTGGCCAAAGCCACCGCTTCCTGACACAAAAGCGTGCC
>JBPEXU010000164.1:0-5707 GCA_052031225.1 Marinobacter sp.
GATTTTTGGGCGGCAATCCCCACCCATGCGGCCCGCAAAGCCCTGCAGGCTGGGGCAGGATCAAAAATCTGACTGCAAAAGTCAGAACCGGACCGACCCCGAGTCAATCTCAGAAACAAGCTCCGGCGTCAGCAAGGTATAGCCTTCAGTCTTGGGCAACCAGGCGTACACATCATCGCCGGGCTTGCTGAGTGAATAGCCGGTTTTTTGAATATCCACCTTCCGGTATTTGAACGTACCTGTTTTCTCGATGGCGTCGGTGACCCGGACGAACACCGGCACCGCGTAGGCCGGAAGGTTGGCTTGCAGGTAACCGAACAGCCGGTTGATATCGAACGGCTCACCATTGCTCCGTGGTACCAGGGTCACCATACCGGCTTTGCCGTTGGTGCCTGGAATTTCGACGCCGTAGACGATGGCTTCTTCCACCATCCCGGAGCCGTCGAGGATGTTTTCCACCTCGGTGGTGGAGACGTTTTCGCCTTTCCAGCGGAAGGTGTCGCCCATCCGGTCGACAAACTGCAGGTGCCGGCAGCCGATTTCCCGCAGGACGTCGCCGGTATTGAACCAGGCGTCGCCCTTCTTGAAGGCATCGCGGATAATGGATTTTTCCGTCGCTTCCTTCTGGGTATAGCCTTCGAACGACCACTTCTTGGTGATCTCGCCAATCAGCAGCCCGGGTTCGCCCTTGGCGACTTCTTCCAGCCGACCTTTGGCATTGCGGATCGGATCGCGGGTGCCTTCGTGGTACTTCACCAGTTTGTACGGCGCGGTGGAAAAGCCGACCGTGTTGTCCATATTGAAAAAGTTGCTGAAACCAATGTTGCCCTCGGAGGAAGCATAGAGTTCCGCCACGGTTTCGATGCCAAAGCGCTCTTTGAACTCGCGCCAGATGGATGGGCGCAGGCCGTTGCCGACCATTTTTTTCAGGCTGTGGTTGCGGTCCTGATCGCTTGGCGGCTGGTTCAGCAGGTAGCGACAGAGTTCGCCGACATAGCCAAACGTGGTGGCTCGGTAGCGCCGCACGTCGTCCCAGAACGCGCTGGCCGAGAATTTGCGGCGCAGGGCGATGGCCGAGCCGCCGGCCAGCACCGAGCCCCAGCACACCAGCAGCGCGGTGCCGTGGTACAGCGGCAGGGTGCAGTAGAGTACGTCGTCTGGTTCCATGGCGAGGGACATCAGGCCGAAGCCGCCATAGGCTTTGACGAACTTGCGGTGCGACCCCGGTGCCGCTTTCGGCAGTCCGGTGGTGCCGCTGGTGAACAGGTAGATGGCGGTGTCGCCCATGGTGGGCGGATGGCTCAGCAGTGGCGGTGTGCCTGGCCGGGCGCTGACGTGCTCGGCCATGTTGGTGTAGCCTTCCGGGGCCTCGCCGAAACTGGCGAGGGTGTTGGTGTCGGCCAGAAATTGCAGTGGCTGTGAGTGGCGCGGCTGGATCTCGGCCCGCACGCTCTCGAGGTTGTCCACCAGTTCTTCGCCGACCACCACCATGCGGGGCTGGATCAGGTTGATGCTGTGGGCCAGCACCTTGCCCTTCTGGGACGTGTTCAGCATGGCGCACACCACACCCACCTTGGCCGCACCGGCCACCACCGCCAACAGCTCCGGACGGTTTTCCAGCAACACGCCAATGGCGTCGCCCTTGGTGAGCCCCTGATCTCTCAGGTAGTGGGCGATGCGGTTGCTCCAGGCGTCGAATTCGGCCCAGGTTATGATCCGGTCGCCAGAGAGAATGGCCGGGCGGGTGCCGTACTTCTCGGCGTTGCGCGCCACCAGCCGGCCCAGGGTCAGATCCTTTTTGTCGTCTTTGACCGAGTAGTAGTACAGGCCTTTGGCGATGGCCGGGAAGCGGCGCAGCACGCCGGGGAGCTGGCGTACGATGTCGCGGGCAGAGACGGTGTCTTGGCTCATGGTGGGTCCGTGTCAGTCGTGGTGCGGGTTGTTGTTATGGTCGCCCCGGTTCAGTCCAGGAACAGATCCGGCAGCAAGGGCTTGCTTCCGGGTTGGAACCGATAGGGCTCGAAGTCGGTGACGCCGTCCTGGCGGAGCACGTCTTCGTCAATCAGGGTCTGTCCGGTCAGCTCATCGGCACGCCGCTTCAAGATGCTCACGGCGGCGTCCGCCATGATCTCAGGTTTGCGGCCCTGGGCCATCAGTTGCGGGCCGCCAGCCTCGAACTCGATGGCGGCGGTGGCGATCAGGGTTTTCGGCCACAGCGTGTTGACGGCGATGCCGTAGCGCCGGAACTCTTCGGCCATGCCCAGGCTGAGCATGGTCATGGCGTACTTGGTGGTGGTGTAGGGGCCATACTGGGCAAACCACTTCGGGCTCAGGTTCACGGGCGGTGACAGGCTCAGGATGTGGGCCTGTTGCGATTGTTTGAGCCAGGGCAGCGCGGCCTGAGAGCAGACAAACGTGGCCCGGGCGTTGACCTGGTGCATCAGGTCGTAGCGGCTGACCTTGAGTTTCTCCACCCCGGTCAGGCGAATGGCGCCGGCGTTGTTGACCAGGGCGTCGATGCCGCCAAAGTGATCGGCCGCTTCGTCGATCCGCTCGCGCACCTGGCGTTCGTCCCGAACGTCCAGCACCAGCGGCAGCGCCTGACCGCCCGCGGCCCGGACTTCCTCGGCCACGGTATGGATGGTGCCCGGCAGTTTGGGGTGCGGGGTGTCGGTTTTGGCCCCGATGACCACATTGGCGCCCTCGCGGGCGCAGGCCAGGGCGATGGCCCGGCCGATGCCCCGGCTGCCGCCGGTGATGAACACGGTACGTTGTTTCAAATTGCTCATGGCTGGGTCTCTTCGTTTGGGGTCAGGTCAACCAGCAGCTGGTTGCGCTTGACCTGGTCGCCGGCGCGGGTGTGGACGCTGGCAACCACGCCATCCAGGTCGGCTTTTACCGGGTGTTCCATTTTCATGGCTTCCAGTATGACCAGCGTCTGGCCCTGTTGCACGGTTTCGCCTTCGGCGACCAGGACATCGACGATGGCGCCATCCATGCTGGCCTGGATTCGGCCGCTGCCAGCGCCGGTGGTGCCGGATGCCGGCTGGTGGGTGATGTCGCGAACCGACCAGGCCCGACCAAACGCCTGTAAATATAGGGAATCGCCGTCGCGGTGGTATTGGCACCGGTGACGAACGCCATTGTCGATAATGCATAGGGCGCCATCGTCCCGCCCATGGACGTCGAGCCGGTACTCGTCGTCGCCGCGACTGATCATCAGCGCCGTGCCGTTGTGGCGGACCAGCAGCTCGACGCTCTGATCGCCGGTTGCCAGGGTCATCGGGCTGACGGTTGCCGGCGCGTTGCTCCAGCCACCCTGACCGGTCTGGCCCAGGCTGAGCACGCAGGCGCTCAGGGCCAGTTCGCGCAGGCTCAGCTCGGCCGGCGCCAGTGACGGGTCGTCGCGGAAGTCGTCGGTGAGGAAGGCGGTGGTGGCGTCGCCGCGTCCGAACACCTCGTGGGCGATGATCCGGCTGAGGAAGTAACGGTTGGTGGTGACGCCGAACACGACGGTGTCTTCCAGTGCCCGGATCAGCCGTCGCCGGGCTTCGTCCCGGTTTTGGCCCCAGGCAATGACTTTCGCCAGCATCGGGTCGTAGTGGGGACTGACCTGATCGCCAGAGCGTACGCCGGTATCAAATCGCAACCCTTCGCCCTCGGCCGGCTCGAACCGTTGCAGCTGGCCGGTTTGCGGCGTAAAGCCGCTGGCCGGGTCCTCCGCGTACAGGCGGACTTCGATGGCGTGGCCGTTGAGCTGAATCTGCGCCTGGCTCAGCGGCAGCGGCTGGCCTTCGGCCACCAGCAGCTGCCAGGCCACCAGATCCTGCCCGGTGATGAGTTCGGTGACCGGGTGTTCGACCTGCAGGCGGGTGTTCATTTCCAGAAAGTAGAAATTGCGGTCTTGGTCGACCAGAAACTCGACGGTGCCGGCGCCCTCGTAGCCACAGGCCAGCGCGGCTTTCACGGCGGCTTCGCCCATGGCGGCGCGCAGCTCCGGGGTAACGAAAGGTGAGGGTGCTTCTTCCACCACTTTCTGGTGTCGGCGCTGTACGGAGCAGTCGCGTTCGCCGAGGTAGACGGCGTTACCGTGCTGGTCGGCGAACACCTGGATTTCAATGTGCCGGGGCTGGAGCACGGCTTTCTCCAGAATCAGTTCGTCGTCGCCGAAGGCCTGTTTTGCTTCGGAGCGTGCGCGTTTGAGGTTGTCGGCCAGCTCGGCCTCGCTTTCGACCAGCCGCATGCCCCGGCCACCGCCACCGGCCGAGGCTTTGATCATCAGCGGGTAGCCGATGTCGGCGGCGGCGCGGGTGAGTTCGTCGTCGCTGGCGTTGTTGCCCTCGTATCCGGGCACCACCGGTACCCCGGCTTCCTGCATGGCGATTTTCGAGCGTCGCTTGCTGCCCATCAGGTCGATGGCGGCCTCGGGCGGGCCGACAAAGACCAGTCCGGCTTCTTTGCAGGCGCGGGCGAAACCGGCGTTTTCGGATAGGAAACCGTAACCGGGGTGGACGCTGTCGGCACCGGTGCGGCGGGCAGCGTCGAGAATGGCCTCGGCGTTCAGATAGGAGGCGCTGACCTGGGCCGGGCCGATGCAGACGGCTTCGTCCGCCAATTCCACGTGCAGGGCGTGGGCGTCGGCTTCCGAGTACACGGCCACGGTGCGATAGCCCAGGGCCTTGGCGGTGCGAATCACTCGGACGGCGATTTCGCCACGGTTGGCGATCAGTAGTTTCTTGAGCATGGGTGTGCCACCTGCTTGTTGTTTTCGCTCGTTTCTGGGACGTCTGTCCGCACCGGCGTCAGGCCGGGTCTCCGGAAAACCGCTACACGCACATCCATGTGCACTTGTCTTCGGCCGTCCATGGCCTTCGACATTTTCCGGAGCCCCGGCCTGACACAGGTGCTCCCCCGGGCCTCGGTTGTTGCGCTCACTTTGGGCGCCATCACAGGGAGTGCACGGATCGGGCTATTCGTTGAGCGCCCACTTGGGCGCTCGCTTCTGCATAAAGGCCAGGGTGCCCTCGGCGCCCTCGGCCCCGCGAATGGCCGCCGCGAATTTTTCGGCAGCATCGTCCAGCAGGCGGGCCATGGGTTCCTGGCCGACCCGGTGCAGCAGGGCCTTGGTTTCGGCGGTAGCGCCTGGCGCGCACTGACGCACCCGCTCCAGAGCCTGCTCCAGCAGTTCCGTCAGCGCCGCGTCGGTTTCGGCGACCTGATGGACAATGCCCAGGGCGCCGGCCTCGTTGGCGTCGATCCGCAGGCCCAGCAAGGCCAGTCGTCGGGCCTGAGTCAGGCCGATCCGTTCCACCACAAACGGGGCAATCTGGGCCGGAATCACCCCTAGGCTGGTTTCCGGCATGCCGAATTTGGCGGTGGGGCCGGCAATGGCGAGATCGGACACGCAGGCCAGACCAAACCCGCCGCCCATGACCGCCCCTTCGGTGATGGCGATAACGACTTTCGACGACTCGTTGACCTGTTGGATCATCTGTCCAAAGGCCCGGTTTAACGTGTAGAAGGGATCGTCGTGCCCTTCGCCGGCCTGCTGGCTGCGCGCCCCGGCCATGTCTTTGATGTCGCCGCCGGCGCAGAAGTGTCCACCGGCACCGCGCAGAACCACCGCCCGGATACCCGCGTCGTGTTCAATCTCCGTGAACACCGTGGCCAGTTCCGCCACCATCTGCAGACTCATGGCGTTGCGGAC
>JBPEXU010000165.1:0-7023 GCA_052031225.1 Marinobacter sp.
GGCCATCATGGCCTCGGCAATCGGCGTCGCGCGAATGCCGACACAGGGATCGTGGCGGCCGGTGGTGATCACATCCACCGGGTTGCCATCAACATCAATACTGCGACCCGGGAGACGCAGGCTGGACGTTGGTTTCAGGGCAATGCTGGCAACAATGGGCTGGCCGGAGGAAATGCCTCCCAACACGCCGCCGGCGTGGTTGGACAAAAACCCTTCGGGAGTCATCTCATCCCGGTGTTCGGTGCCCTTCTGCTCGACACAACTGAAACCCGCGCCAATCTCAACGCCTTTGACCGCGTTGATACTCATCAGGGCATGAGCAAGATCGGCATCCAGGCGATCGAAAATCGGCTCGCCGAGCCCGGGCGGAACACCTTCGGCCACCACATTGATTCTGGCACCAATGGAGTCCCCCTCTTTGCGCAGGGCATCCATGTAGGCCTCAAGCTCCGGGACTTTGTCCGGATCGGGACAGAAGAACGGGTTCTGGTGTACCTCGTTCCAGTCCAGTTTCTCCGCTTTGATCGGTCCGAGCTGGGCCAGGTAGCCCCGAATCCGGATTCCCAGCCGCTGCTCCAGGTATTTGCGGGCGATGGCGCCAGCCGCGACCCGCATCGCGGTCTCCCGGGCCGACGACCGGCCGCCGCCGCGGTAGTCCCGGATGCCGTATTTGTGGGTGTAAGTGTAATCGGCGTGGGCGGGCCGGAACTGTCGGGAGATTTTGGAATAGTCCTTGGAGCGCTGATCGGTGTTTTCGATGATCAGGCCAATCGGCGTGCCCGTCGTTTTACCCTCGAAAACACCGGACAGAATGCGCACCTGGTCGGGTTCCCGGCGCTGAGTGGTGTGCCGGGACGTGCCGGGCTTGCGACGGTCCAGATCGCGCTGCATGTCCGCCTCGGACAGCTCAAGTCCTGGGGGGCAACCGTCAACAATGCAGCCGAGTGCCGCGCCGTGACTTTCACCAAAAGTCGTCACCGTAAACAGCTTTCCGAAGGTATTTCCCGACATAATTCAGTATCTTATCCAGTTTTTTTAGAAATTACGCTAACTTCTTGGCGCGCCAGTTCCGCAGATCTTCGGCGTGCAGGAGAAAAACCCCGTCACCGCCATGCTCGAACTCAAGCCAGGTTAGCGGCAAGTCCGGGTAGGCCTCATCCAACGCCACCCAGCTGTTGCCGACTTCGACGATCAACAGACCGTCGTCGGTCAGGTGGTCCGCCGCCTGGTCGATGATGCGGCGGGCGATGTCCAGGCCGTCCTTGCCGGCCGCCAGCCCCAGTTCAGGCTCGTGCCGGTATTCGTCAGGCATGCTCGCCATGTCCGCCGCATCGACGTAGGGCGGATTGCTAAGGATAACGTCGTACCGACCGTCAATGGACTCGAACACATCGGACAACACCGTGCGTACCCGGTCACCGACGCCGTGAAACTCAATGTTGGCGCGGGCCACATCCAGAGCCGCTGCGGAAATGTCGGACAGATCAACGTCGGCATCCTCGAACACCGTGGCCGCGCCAATGCCAATGCAGCCGCTGCCGGTGCACAGGTCCAGGATGCGTGTCACCTGCTTATCCCCGAGCCACGGCTGCAGCCCCTTCTCGAGCAGCTCGCCAATCGGCGATCGGGGCACCAGGACCCGCTCATCGACCTGGAACGGCATCCCCATAAACCAGGCTTCACCCAGCAGATACGCCAACGGCACCCGTTCGGTGACACGACGTTCGATACGTTCGAGAATCAGGTGACGCTCCTCACGGGTCAGCCGCGCATCCAGAAACAGCGTGTTGTTTTCCAGAGGCAGACTGAGGCTCCGCATCACCAGCTGTACGGCCTCATCCCACACGTTATCCGTGCCGTGGCCAAAAAACAGGGGCGATGCGGCGAAGCGGGTACACGCGTAGCGAAGGTGGTCGCGGACGGTCTGCAGGTCGTCGATAGCGGTGGTCACGGATTTGTTCCTGTATTGGGCCAGTCAGCGCGGAATTATACGCTGATTGCGCCGCACCCTGCAGCCACCCGGCGGACTTTCGTTCCCAAAGGCCGCCAGCGGCTAGATCGCCAGTGGTCCGGAGCTGGTGTGGTCCTGCTCAAAACGGTCCAGCGCCGCCGCCATCCGCTCGCGCCCCAGGGCTATCAGCTCCGGCGCTTTGTGGTAGTCGTAACTGCGGCAGGCGTTCTTGGGTATGTTGACCAGCAGGTCCGGTGGATAACCGGCGATTTTGTACTGAATCAGGGCGCTCTGCATGGTTTCGATGGTGAGGTTCATGACATCGAACTTGCCGATGCCAAGTTTGTCCCAGTCTATGGTTTCGTGCTCGTCCCGGCTCTTGCTCTTTTCGGTATCGCCTCCGGTCGTCGGCTTTTCTTTCGCCTTATCCCGCTCTTTCTTTTCGACCTCACGACTCAGTCGCTCTTCCATACTGGCGGCATCGTCGGCTCTGCGGGAGGTCAGGGATTTCAAGGCATCCCAGTCAAACCAGCGGGACGCCTTTTCGCGAATGGTATCGACCCACTCTTCCGTCTCGGAGCCATTGTCCTGGGGCTGGGCAAACGCGGCATCCCGAATTCGGCGCCGTTGGTCATCTTCGCCGCTCAGATTGACCGCAACAATGAGATCGGCGTGCGCCGAAATGGTGGGAATGATCGGCAGTGGGTTCAGTAGCGCACCGTCCACCAGCACCCGCCCTTTCAGCACCAACGGCGTAACCACACTGGGAATCGCAACCGACGCGCGAATGGCCTGATCCAGCGGCCCCTCCTGGAACCAGACCTCCTTATGGGCGAGCAGATCCGTCGCCACGGCGGTGTACTGGATGGGCAGATCTTCAATCCGGGTGTCGCCGAGCATATCCCGGACGACGGAAAAGATTTTCTCGCCCCGGATCGCACCTACGGAGTTGAACGTGACATCCAACAGCTTCAGAACATCAAACTGTCCCAGTCCGGTTACCCAGTCTTTGTAATCCTTCAGCTTGCCGGCGGCGTAGATACCGCCCACCAGCGCCCCCATTGAGCACCCGGAAATCGCCACGATGTCGTAACCCCGTTCCTGAAGGATTTCAATGGCGCCGATGTGGGCGTAGCCTCGGGCCCCGCCACTGCCCAATGTCAGGGCGACGGTTTTCCGGGGTTTCGGGTGCGACGGATCGTCCTCCCGATCCGACGCATCCGCCGGAGCTTCGGCAGGCGAGATATCCGAACTCTGCACAACTTTTGTCACCGCGTCCTTCGCCGGTTCGTCCGGTTGTTCAGGCGCCTTTCCAGGCCCGACGCTGTTGGCATCCTTGGTCATGGCGTCACCTTGCAATCACGATTATCTCGACCCGATCGCCCTGACGATCGGGATCCTCCATAGGTACCGCTGGGCCAACCACCAGTACTTGCTGTTGCTCGCGCGGAATACCGACCCTCGCCAGTACCGCCGCCAGGGAGTCGCTGGCCTGCCGGGCTCGCTCCAGAGCAGCCGTCAACGATTCGTCGTCCCGCAAAGCCGAATAGCCAACAAGCACGACCACCGCCCCGTCCTGATCGGCCCAGTCGCGAATGCGCCGACGTTCTTCTGCGCTCAGGTCAAACCGATAGGTTACGCCCCCTTGCCATGGCACCACAACCGGGCCCAGGATGCGCTTTTTGACGCCGTCAAAACCGGGGATGCTCGCCCCGGCGGCGACTTTCAGGTGTTCGACCCAGACGTATTCCCGCAAATTACCGCGGGTGACGGTATAAACCAGCGTCAGCCAGCGACTGCCGTCATCGTCCAGGGTTGCGGCCACGAAATAGTCCTGGGCGTTATCCCGCCCGTACAGAACCGATTGCCCAAACACCGCGTTGGCCCAAACCACACTCCGGCCACAGCTGACACCACGACAATCGAACAGCACCTGAGCGCCCCGCCCCTGTAGCGTTTTCAGGTAATGATCCCGAGCCTGCTCCCGGCTGGAGTCCCGAAACACCTGATACAAACGGCCCTCGCCGGTCACTGGCAATCGCGCCATCAATTCCGAACGGATCTGGTCGTTCACTTCCCGCGCCGGGCTGAACAACACCAGGTGACCACTGGATGCGATGGGCGTTACGGACTCCTGGGACGACGCAGTAAACGGGGGCGGGAACAGCTGGGCGATATCGGCTTTCACCAAGGTCGACAGCAGCAGGACGGCGATGGCCAGGAAGTATCGAATGACAGGCACCATGGGTATCCGTTCAGTGGTTGGCAAGAAAGTGACGTACTTGGTTTTCAACCGGACCGGTGTCGCCATCCAGATGGCAATGGTGGCCCCCTGGAACCGATACGGTGGTCAGGTCGGCAATGCAGGTGGCCCGGGCGTCCAGGCCGGGCCGATGGGCGAGCAGACCGTTTTCCGCCCGTAGAAACAGGGTGGGAACCCGAATCGCCTTGAGCGTTTCCAGCACCTGAGGTTCACTCATCAGGTACGGCGACGGGTGCCGCAGGCGCGGATCGGTGCGCCAAACGTAGCCGGCGTCCGTCTGCCTCATGTTACGCGGCACCAACGTCAACGCCGCTTCCGGGCTGAGCGGGCTCACCCCCTTCTCCCTGGCCTTGGCCGCGGAGGCCAGGTCGGGGTACACCGCCGGTTTGCCAGAGCCCGCCAGGCGCTTGTCAATCGCTCTGCGCAGCTGGGGCACGGTTTTCTCGACCGGCTGACTGAGCGCGCCGAGGCTGTCGATCATCACCAGTTTGCGCACCCGTTCGGGATAGGCTGCGGCATAGAGGGCACAGACAATGCCACCCAGCGAATGGCCAACCAGATCGACCTTCGACGAACCGTGAGCGTGAAAATGCCGATTTACCAGCTCTGCGAGATCGGCAACGTAGTCGAACAACAAATAGCTGTCGCCATCCGGACGGTGTCCGGATTTACCGTGCCCGGCCAGATCAACCGCGTGCACGTCGGCAATTTCAGCGAGCGCCGGAGCAAGTTTGACAAAAGACAGCGCGTTGTCGAGCCAGCCGTGGTGCATGAGGATCGGAACCGCACCTGCGCTGGTGGCTTTGCCACGCCAGGACAACCCGGCGAGGGTGATGTGCCGCAGCGGCCACTGCGCTTCCAAACAACAGCCTGGTTCGCTCTCGGGCGAAGACGACGCGGCCATATCGTTCATGATCCCTGGGACCTTACATGGTGTGGGTCGGGCGATCCGAATTCAGGGAGCCGGCGAGGTAGGATTCGATTTTCGTCCGGGCGGTTTCGTCGTCGCCGTTAAACTGAACGCCAATACCGGCAGCCCGGTTGCCCTGCGCCCCTTTGGGGGTGATCCAAATTACCTTGCCCGCCACCGGAATTTTTTCCGGCTCGTCCATAAGGTTCAGCAACAGGAAAACTTCGTCCCCTAGCTGGTACTGCTTCTGGGTTGGAATGAACAGCCCGCCCTGACGGATGTACGGCATGTAAGCCGCGTACAACACGGCTTTATCCTTGATGGTCAGGGTGAGAATGCCACTGCGCGCGCCAAATCCCGGGCCCATAATCGACACCTTTTCCAGTTATCACAGTTGGTCTAGCCGACAGAGATACAAAAATCCCTGACATTTCGCAATCATAGCAGCACAGCACCGCAAACGCGCAAGGTTTGAGCGGTACACCGGGCCTAGCCGGCACTGCGGCGCCTTGGCATCAGGGCCTGCCAGGCGAGGAGAATACGGCTGGCCTCAAGTTCCGGATTGACGTTGTAGTTGCCCGCAGCCCTGGACTCACGGACAAGGTCGAGCAGTTCGTGCGCCCGCCAGGGCGGGTTTCGCTGGGCCAGAAACGCCATCATATCAGCAGCCTCGTCATCCACCGCCTGACCGCCGACACTGATCCGGGCCAGATCCGCGGCCCAGCCTTCCAGCAGAGTCAGGGCATCCTCCAGCCCCAACGCCTTGAAGGCTTTCGCTGCCTCTGCCACCGGTATTTGCCCTTTCATGAAACTGCGAAACGCCTCGAAGGCGGTGTCCCGCAGTGTGAGAAAGTCCCCCGTGAGGTATTCCAGCGCCAGCCGGGGGGCATTGCCGGAGAGCATCAGCGCTTTATTCACTTCCTCCACGGATGGCGGGGTGTCGGCCTCGGTTGCGGACAGGTGGCTGACCAACCAGCGCTCGGCCTGCGATCGTTCCGGAACGGGCACGGTCAGGGCTTGGCAACGCGAACGGATCGTCGGCAACACCGGTCGCCCGCTTTCCTGCAACAGCATCAGGGTGACGTCCGGAAGGGGCTCCTCCAGGGTTTTCAGCAAGGCGTTGGCGGCATTGATATTAAGCTGATCGGCGCGATCAATGATCGCGACCTTATGATGCGCCACCTGCGGCGATGCCACGGCAAACGTCGATAGCGCCCGGATCTGGTCGACTTTCACCATCCGGGACTTTTCCGGCGCGTAGACCCGAAGATCCGGATGGCTGGCAGCGGACATCAGATCGCACTGTTTGCAACGCCCGCAGGCAACAGGCAGCCCTGCCTCGTCGGTGCGCCGCTGCTCACACAACAACAACGCGGCCACGCTCTCAGCCCAGGCCCGTTTTCCGACGCCCCGCTCTCCGGTGATCAACAGGGCATGGGGTAAGCGGTCGTCGGCGAGCCTGGCCTGCACCTGCTGCCACGCTCGTTGCAGCCAGGGCATGTCTTTGGACACATCAATCAATGGGGTACCTGTTACGTCTTTGACTTTCGGAGCTGACGTTTCATGGTCGCCAGCAGGCGGCGCATCCGCAGCAATTGCTCGGATTGGCTTTCAGCGTCAGCGCTATAGTAATAGCTGTTCACCATCCGGGCAAAGCGCCGGGCGGTTTCCGCCACCCCCGGCCTGGCTTGGGCCAGCCGGTCGGCCAGCGTCGCCGGCGTCTCGCCCTGGCGAACCGGCACCCCGGCCCGGTTGCACAGCCGGTACCAGGCCGAAATCACCTTATGGCCGGGCTCCTGCCGGCCCCGGCGACGGTAACGCGCGGCGGAAAACAACCCCGCTACCAGCAAAGCGGCTCCGACAATTCCGGCGGTGAGGTAACCCAGCTCTTTGAGCCCG